>NZ_MAYG01000002.1 GCF_001684965.1 Chryseobacterium arthrosphaerae
TTTCACCGATAAAAGTGATCCAGCCCTGCACGTATTCCGAGGCATATAGTTTGTAATCCTTGGTGGGAATAATTACGCCGTCAATAATATTCTGAAGCTCTTCGATTCTGCCCCGGGTTTTAATAACAGTTTCTTTTATCATTCCAATGTTGGAAAGGATTTCTTCTATTTCTTTTTTTAAAATATTGACTTTATCCTGAAAGAATTCAATTCTCTTTTGCCTGATTTCCTGTTCATTTTTAATCTTATCTTTTTCACGGTGTTCTTTCATTACAAAGTCAAAAACCAACCCCCAGATAATGTATACAATAAATCCCGCGAAAATTATTCCCCAAAACTGAATTTTGGTAAAAGCACTTTTAATATCAAAGGGTGGAGATTCAAAAGTTTTGTTTAATTCATACAATTTTGACTCAATTTCGTAGGCTAAAATGCAGTCGAAAATAAATGTCACGATAAATAATAAACCAAGCTTGATATAGTTGGCTCTCGTTTTATTCTCCCAGAACATGTGAATTAAGTAACCCAATCCTAGGAATACAAAGGGAATCAA
>NZ_MAYG01000003.1 GCF_001684965.1 Chryseobacterium arthrosphaerae
AGTATGCAATCTATAAAAAACGCTACCGAAGAAATTTTATCATGGCTTAAAGATTTGAACGCTATTAAAAAACATATTGAACAAATCAGCAGATATTTAAGGCCTTCCCATCAGGAAGAAAAATATTTAACCGGTGATGAAGTATGTCGCTTACTTCATATTAGCAGGCGCACACTTCAACAATACCGGGACGATCACATATTTTCTTTTGTACAAATTCCGGGAAAAATATTATATAAGGAATCAGATATTTTGAACCTGTTGGAAAATAATTACAAAAGAAAATGATATATCATAAAAATCTTATGAGTTAAAAGCAGCTTCCAACTCCTTAAATTTATGAGATACTTCTTCCATATCCCGACCCACTTTCTCATTCAGGATTTTTGCATAAATCTGGGTGGTGGTTATATTTTTATGCCCCATCATTTTACTAAGACTTTCCAATGGTACACCTTCGCTTAAAAACAAAGTAGCAAAGGTATGTCGTGCTATATGAAAAGAT
>NZ_MAYG01000004.1 GCF_001684965.1 Chryseobacterium arthrosphaerae
TTACAAGCTTTCGCAGATGGACTTCGAAATTCCTGTTGTTGATCTCGGAGATCTGGTGTCCGGAAAATCTGTTCAGGATACTCATTATATCTTACAGGAAGTGCTGTCGGCATGTCATTATAAAAGAGCTATTCCGGTAATTATTGGTGGTTCCAATGATTTTGCTTTCTCATTATTTTCAGCATTGAATTTCCATAAGAAAAGCCTCAATTATACCCAGATTAGTAATATTATCTCTCTTCAGCAAGGAGAAAGCATCAATGAACATACTTTTTTAAGCAAGATTTTCGGAGCCAAAAATTTCTCCATTAAAAACTACCATCATCTGGGCTACCAGAAACATTTGAATGAAATGGATTCCGTAAGGCTCATCAAAGAAGTAGAGTTTGATATTATCCGACTGGCTGAAATGATGAATTCTACAGAAAAAACAGAACCGTTCTTCAGAAAAGCAGATCTGGTGACCGTAAACTGTGATGCTATTGAAAGCTTTAGTG
>NZ_MAYG01000005.1 GCF_001684965.1 Chryseobacterium arthrosphaerae
TTGCCTTCAATCACAATATCCAGTTTTACCACACGGTTGATCCGGGAATATGATTCCCAGAAATCTTATCGGAATTTGAGGCATTTTTATTCCTAGTGATTAGGTGTTTTTTCAGAACTTTATTTGGAATAAACAGTCGTTCTATAAGGTTAAAAAAGGCAGAACAGTGTCCCTTGAAACGGGTGTACTATTCTGCCTGATATTTAAATTCTGAATATGCTTAAGAAGGCCATGCTCCGAAGTACGAAGAATTCCCCAGATCTATCTGCTCTGCACTTACCACAAAACTAATATACATACTGTTGTCATCCACAGCGTCGAAATCTACTTCATGCTGAATTACATAACCATTGTTCCACTTTAATGTTGTTAGTGTTCCTTCTTCGTGAGATTTGTTGAAAGTAATCTCTCCTACTGTAGGCTTATACTTTCCGTTCAGTAAACTTTCCAGGATGTCTGATTTATCCGTAGCTTCCACCGTAATTTTG
>NZ_MAYG01000006.1 GCF_001684965.1 Chryseobacterium arthrosphaerae
GAGAACGTAGCCCCATGTATTCAAGAGCAAAATTGAATCTCTTTCCTATATTCTGGGTATAAGTAGATTTCAGAGCTGCACCGTTACGCATTGCATTATGATAAATAAATGATGCGGTAGGTGTTTTTACGTCATAATACTTCACATCGTTGGCACCAATGATCATGTAAGATTTATTGGAAGGCAGTAAGGAAAGATTTTGCTCGTCGTTCACTTCAAAAATAAGAGGATTGAACCCCGAACCAATATTGGCAGGCTGTACTCTCCCAAAGTTATCTTTATTATTTTGCTGTGAAAAAATGTATGTTTTATCAAAAGTCATTACAGTATCAAAGACTTTCTTTTCAGAAAACTGAGTCTGATACTGGTAATCATTAATCGTAGGCTTGAAAATTTTCAGAGAATCTTTTTTCCCGGAGTCTATCACCAGCGTGTCTTGTTTTTTGGGTTGCTTCACATCGGCTTTATTTACGACCTGAG
>NZ_MAYG01000007.1 GCF_001684965.1 Chryseobacterium arthrosphaerae
GAATTTTCCCGGGTACGCATTTGAGCCACTTCAAATAAATCCCCAAAATGAAGGTTCTGATCCTTCAGGTTTTTGGTTCAGGAACGATTTTCAGCAGTGAGAAAACACAGGAAACCCTTCAGGAAATCAGAAACAACGGAACTGAAATTGTGGTGGTAAGTCAGTGTATTTCAGGAGGTATTTCATTCGGAAAGTATGAAAACAGTAATATTTTCTCAAGAATCGGTGCCATCAGCGGAAGAGATATGACTGCCGAAACTGCGATTACTAAAGCAATGCACCTTATTGACAATCCAAGCTACTCCGGAAGCTTCGCAGATAATTTCACCAAAAGCCTTTGTGGAGAAATTACGGATTAATTTGTAAGAATAATTTGGATATTAAAGAAAATACACTATTTTTGCAATCTCAAAAAGAAAGGTGTCCGAGTGGTTGAAGGAGCTACCCTGGAAAGGTAGTATACGGGTAACTGTATC
>NZ_MAYG01000008.1 GCF_001684965.1 Chryseobacterium arthrosphaerae
GACCATCGACAGCTGGAGTTTTTATGATGAAAAAATCTTGCCTCAGCAAAGAATAAGGAATTATGAACGGTATGTACAGTTCCTGGTCCAGGAATTCGTTCCTTATATCCAAAAACTTCACAAAACCCACCGCGTTGCCGTTGCAGGAGCAAGTTTCGGGGGCTATCATGCCGCTAATTTTGCTTTCAGATTTCCGGATTTGGTTTCTCATCTGTTTTGTCTTTCCGGCGCCTTCAGTATAAGGAATTTTATGGATGGCTACTCTGATGATCTGGTATACTTTAACTGTCCGAGAGAGTTTGTAAGAAATGATGAAGCCTGGAAATATAAACACATGCATATTGTACTGAGCACTTCCGATCAGGATATCTGCAGGGATAAAAATGTTGAAATGGCTGAAATCCTCAGGATAAAAGGCATAGATTTCTGGTACGATGAAAGAAAATGGATAGGCCACGACTGGCCGCTATGGAGA
>NZ_MAYG01000009.1 GCF_001684965.1 Chryseobacterium arthrosphaerae
ATCTATTTAGGTTTTAAACTTTCAGTAGGGATAATAGACGGATATTAGATGATAAAGGAATTTGCAGTGGCAGATTGGGAATCAAAACAGGTTGATAAGTAAGGTGCTGCCAGGTACCGGATGCCTGAAGCTCTCATTATTCTTTTGAAGAAATTTTTATGTTATTTTAAGTGGTCTTTTGTGATAGATTTAATGTTTTGCATAATAATATAAAAAGAGAAAAATATATGTTCTATGGTTTTATTTTTGAAAATTCATTAATATCACAGAAAAAATCAATCCAATTTAATAAAAAAAAATAATGTTTAACAAGTCCTTAGTTTAAGGCTGTTTTTTTTACATTTAATTTTCAAAAAATCAAAGAAATATTAAAAGATTCTGAATTTAAGATTGTATATTTAAAACTTTATTCAAAAACAAATCAAATATTTATTGTATCTTTGCAAAAATTTTAAAATAGTTAATG
>NZ_MAYG01000010.1 GCF_001684965.1 Chryseobacterium arthrosphaerae
TCCATAAGCGATCTTCCATCCATTATCTGCTGAAAAGTTCTGATTCCAGAAAAGTCCTGCAGAGAATCCTTTTTCAGGATTCAAGTCCGGATTTCCCTGTACATCATGATTAAGATTCACAAAATAGGTGTACAACTCGTCATATTTTGGGAAGCGGTTAGCCGATCCCACAACTGCTCTAAGGTTTGAATTCTCAGAGGTTTTATATCTTGCTGATAAAGAATAGTTGTACTGATTATTAAAGTTTTCGCTAAGAGAAAGTCTTACTCCCGGTCTTAAAGAGAATTTGTCTGACACATTCCATTCTGCAGAAAGGAAATTGGAATAGGTGAAGATCTTTCTTTTTACCGCCTCACCGAAGAAATCTCCGGCAATTAAAGCGGCATAGCCATTGGTATAGTCTAATTCATACCCTAACTGGAAATCAAAAACTTTGCTGTCGAGGAAGTTGCTGAA
>NZ_MAYG01000011.1 GCF_001684965.1 Chryseobacterium arthrosphaerae
TAATTTTAAAATGGCAAGAAGCGGCGGTTTCGCAATTTCAATTAAACCAGTAAAATAATTGTAAAGATACACTAAGGTGCCCCGGTTTATCGGATTTTCGATGACCGGGGTATTTTTATTTATCCTCTGCGTGTTGAATCAGCTGGGAATATTGATTTTCAGATTCTAATAGTTGTTCCTGTACTTTAACAGGAGTTTTTATTTTCTCTTTATATTCTTTCTGATACTGTTTGACGGTTTTTCCAGTTCCGTCATGTCTCCATCCTGGCGAATAAAAAAGATATTTTAGACGGTCTTTAAAAGAAATTCCCGGCTGTCTGATATCTTTCCCTATTCTTCTCCATTCATAGAAAAGCATCGTTGCGGGATCTTTGGATTTTATTTTCGGATAAACTCCATATTTTACAGGAACTTCAGGATCTTCTTTTTCAAAAGTCCCGAAAATTTTATCCCAG
>NZ_MAYG01000012.1:600000-782187 GCF_001684965.1 Chryseobacterium arthrosphaerae
AGCGATCCTTTATATGTGGTGGATGGAATTCCTTATGACGGAAATCTGAATGCTATAAGCCCAAGTGATATTGAATCCATAAGTGTTTTAAAAGATGCTACAGCAAGTGCTTTATATGGTTCAAGAGGAGCGAACGGAATTATTATCATTACAACAAAATCCGGGAAAAAAGGGGAAGCAAAAGTAAACCTTAATATCAGCCAGGGATTCTCCGGAAGAGCAGTAAAGGATTATGAGCAGGTAAGCACGGATCAGTATTTTCAATTGTATTGGGAAGCGCTGAGAAACGGATATAAATCTGATAAAATATCTTCCCAGCAGGCTTCACAAATGGCTACAGATAACCTTGTTTCAATGCTTGGAATAAACCCTTATGGTCCTGGTTATTCAAAACCGGTAGGAACGGATGGAAAATTATTGCCGGGAGCAACTCCGCTATGGAATGATGACTGGAGAGATGTTTTACAGAGAACGGCTTCAAGGAACCAGGTAGACCTTGATATCAGCGGCGGAAGTGAGAAAAGCAACTATTTCTTTTCCCTGGGATACCTTGATGATAAGGGAATGGCTATTGAATCAGGATTTAAAAGATACAATACAAGGCTAAAGATCAATTCAGAAGTAAAAAAATGGTTAAACGTTGGGATAAACCTGAACTATACCAACAGTGTTCAGCAGGCACCTACCTCATCAGATTCCAAGGCCAGCAATGTGATCCAGGCTGCGAGAGTTGTTCCTTCATTTTATCCTTACTATGAAAGAAATCCGGACGGATCTTTTGTACTGGACGCTGCCGGAAACAAGATTTATGATTTCGGAAAATACAGACCCAGCAGTGCACTTCAGAATCAAAACCTGGCTGCATCTTTACCGCTGGATAAAAATGAAAACAAAGAAGATAACTTTTCAGGAAAAGGATTCATGGAGTTTACTTTCTTACCGGAGTTAAAATTCAAAACGAGTTTTTCCGTTGATCTTGTTAATTATAACGGCCATTTTTATTCTAATCCACTTTTGGGACAAGGTACGGAAATTGGTGGATCTGTGACCAAATCCAATACCAGAACGCTTTCTTATACAACGAGTAATATCCTGACCTATGACAGGAAGTTTGGAAAACACCATATTAATGTTTTAGCCGGACAGGAATTTTATAAATACGACTATCAGACCATCTCCGGATCAAGGAGCGGTTTCTCCCTGCCTTACTATTATGAGCCTGATGCAGCTTCATTATTGGTCAACTTCGGCGGGTACAGCAATAAGCTGAGTTTGCTGAGTTACCTTGGAAAAGTAGAGTATGATTATAATAATACCTATTTCCTTTCCGCTTCAGGAAGGGCAGACGGATCCTCAAGATTTGCCTCAGACAACAGATGGGGAAGGTTCTGGTCTGTAGGAGGATCATGGAAGATCTCCAATGAAGAATTTATTAAGAACCTGAATGTCTTCAACCAGTTGACACTGCGTGCAAGCTACGGAGGCCAGGGGAATGATAAATTGCTGCGTCCAAACGGGCAGTCTCTGTATTATGGATATCAGGAGCTGTACAGAATACTGACCCTTGGCGGGGAAGCGGGGACAACCCTGGAAAAAGCAGCAACCAAAAACCTTAAGTGGGAAACCAACCTTAATATGAACGTAGGGCTGGAATTTGCCATCCTGAATAACAGAATTAAGGGTAATATCGAATATTTTAAAAGAAAAAGCCAGGACCTTCTGTTCAACGTACCGGTTGCCCCATCTCTGGGAATCAGTGACTATCCGGCGAATGTAGGAACGATCCAGAATACAGGTTTTGAATTTTCACTTTTCACCACTCCGATCAGGAATGAGGATTTCCAATGGAATGTGGATGTTAACCTGAGTACTTTAAAAAATAAAGTGACCAAATTACCCGGAGGACCGCTTGTAGTAGGAACTAAACAGCTGAGAGAAGGAGGTTCCGTGTATGATTTCTTTATTCAGGAATGGGTAGGCGTAGATCCAAGCAACGGAAAACCATTGTGGAAGACTATTTCTAAAGATGCAAACGGAAATGAAGTGGAAGGAACGACTTCAGAGTATTCAAAAGCAACAAAAATAATACAGGGATCTGCATTGCCTAAACTGGCCGGAGCAATCAGTACCAGCATTAATTATAAAAATTTTGACTTCTCAGGATTGCTGACTTTCAAAATCGGAGGAAAGATCCTGGATGGAGATTATACTTCGCTTTTACATAACGGAAGTGCCGGAGGACGTGCATGGGGAGTGGAAATGCTGAACAGATGGACGCCTGATAATCCTAATACGGATGTTCCGGGACTTAGTACTACAACCAACAACTGGACTTCAACGTCTTCAAGATTCCTGTATTCGGGAACGTATGCAAGGCTTAAAAATGTAAGTCTAGGGTATACGTTGCCTTCGGATTATTTTGAAAAGATAGGATTGAAAAAATTCAGAATTTACATTCAGGCAGAAAACCTTCTGACTTTCTATAAACATAAGGGAATGGATCCTGAGCAGGCACTGGACGGTACAACGTATTTCAGATATCCGGCAATGAGAACGATCACATTTGGTCTTCAGGCAACCCTTTAATCTTTTAAAATCGAAACAATGAAAAATTTAAAATATTTATCCTTTGCACTTCTTGGATTGTGGTCGCTGACCAGCTGTGAAAGTGATCTGACCACCGCACCAACGGATCAGGCAAACAGTGAAGAAGTTTTCAAAACGGCTGAAAGTGCCGAAACGGTAATCAACGGTACGTGGGCAAAATTCAATAATGATGGAACAACTTATGCTAATATCGGTTATTCTACAGTACTGAGAGCCAGTGATGCTATGGGAAGTGATGTCGCAATCCTTAGAAATAAATACGGATTTTCAGCTGCCTATGATTTTACTGAAATGGTGAATACTACAGCCGGAAGACCATTATTTATCTGGACAATGCTGTATTCAACCATCAATAATATGAACAATGTTATTGCAAGAATTGACGGTACGGTAGGAAGCCAGGAAAAAAAGGACCAGGTAAAAGGCCAGGCAAAAGCGTTACGTGCTTTCTGTTATCTGAATATTGCAAGCTTTTACCAGTTCAGCTACCTTAAAGATAAAACCGCTTTGACGGCTCCAATCTATACGGAACCATCCACAATAAGTACACCGGGAAGGAAGAAAGCAAGCCTGGAAGAAATTTATACACTGATTAAAAGTGATCTTACAGATGCAGACCATCTGTTGAAAAATTATTCAAGAAATAATAAAGATAAAATCAACAGAAATGTAGTCAATGGACTTTTGGCAAGAACTTACCTGAATACCGGTGAATGGAGCAAAGCTGCTGATGCTGCAAGAACAGCAAGACAGGGGTTTACTTTTATGGCTCCGGAAAAATATAAAGAGGGATTCAATGATATTGAGAATGCAGAATGGATCTGGGGGCATAGACAGACTCAGGAACAGTCAGACGCAAGTTATGCATTCCATTACCTGGATGTGTCTTCATCGGGAAGTTTCTACTACAGCTTTATGGCTGACCCTTACTTTAAAGATCTGTTTGATGCCAATGATATCAGAACTCAGTTATTTTCGTGGGATGGACAGAAAGGAAGAGAGGGACTGCTCAGATATGCGAAATTTAAATTTAAGCCCAACCTTATTGCTGATATCGTGTATATGAGAGCTGCTGAAATGTACCTGATCGAAGCTGAAGCTGAGGCAAGAAATGGAAATATTTCCCAGGCAGTTACTGCTTTAAATCAATTGAAAACGGCAAGGAAAGCAAATATTTATACAGGTCCGTTAGCTCAGAATGAGGTAGTGAAAGCCATTCTGATCGAAAGAAGAAAAGAATTATTCGGAGAAGGGTTCTCCCTTTCAGATATTATCAGAACCCAGGGAAGTGTGGAGAGAAAACCTTATGTAGATGATCAGGGGAAACCAATTAAAGTTCAGGTGATCACACCGGAAGGAACTGTAAAAACCGTTGACGGTAGAGGGCATTCTGTTTTTGCATTTCCTGACCAGTCTGCTTTTGCTCCGAACAGCAATTACTATTTATTCAGTATTCCTCAGAGAGAAGCAGAGAATAACCCGAATTTATAATACAGTCCATAATTAGATTTGATTTTTTAGCCACTGCGTTTGCGGTGGCTTTTTTGTTTTTATGTAGGGAGAAGTAAGTGAGAATTAATAGCAATAAAAAACACTGCTCCATTATTGAAGCAGTGTTTATTGGACTTGATTTTAGTTTTTAAAATTTAACTTTTATACTGTCTTTGATGACGAAATCATCCAAATAAATTTTATACTGGCCATCTTTTCGGCACTCCAGCATTTTTTTTATCATTTCTAAATTATAGGGAATGTTTAAGATATCTCTCATTTTACTAAAAGAACTTTTATATTCCTTATTTAAAGTGAAATTATTATTGAATTTATATTCCAATTGTTTTTTCTCTTTTTTCTTTACTAATACAGCAGTAGGAAATGAATGCTTTATATCATTAGGCGAGGTATCTGGATTTAAAGACAAGTTAATAGAATCTATTTGTTTAGAAAAAGATGTATTTTCTTGGCTTAACAAATCTGCATCCAGAGGTTTATATTCTTCTAATTTTTCGCTTGCTGAATGTTTACTGTCGAAGCTAAGTGTTTTAGATATAATTACTATAAAGTCCTCATCAGTATTGTTGTATAATACCAAATTGATTTTCTTTTCTTTATTTTCAAGCGAATAAGATAATTCTATTTTATCAGAACTACTACTACTGTTTTTATTACAGGCAATTGCTGTTAATGTTGCTAATAATAGAGCGATTTTGTTTAGTTTTTTCATTTTTTAAGGAAGTTTTTCATTAGCTTCATCATGTTGTCAAATCTGGCATTAAAACCATAGTTGGATTGTCTTATAAGATCTAAATTAAACCTAGGTTCTACTGGAAGATTTAAACCTTGCCAACCTCGTAAATCAATATAACTTTTTTCCCATTCTGCAATTATAACATGGTGGTTGGATACCGTCTTAGCGTTTGGTGTCCATGTTTGAGTAGATAGTTCTATGGGGTTAATTTGATTGGCATAAAAAACTCCATGAAGCATTTCATGTCCGGTAGTAAGGGTTAATATCTCTGGCGATTTAAAAGCATTAGGAGCAAATACATATCGGATATATTTATTTCCATAGAATGGGGTTGTAACTCCCAAAACAGATTTACCGTCCTTATTTACCAATGTTTTACCATCAAATGTATAATCTCTTTCTTTTAAATAGTTTGGTAAGTCCTCCGGCTTTCGTAATACTCTGATACTTCCGTTAGCAGGGTTTTTCCCTTTAAAATCATTTGCCATAACTTTTTTTACTTCGTTGGATTTTTGATTTACAGGGTTTTCTGTAACCCCTTCTGTATGATCTTCTACATCTAAAGATTCACCTGAAGGTTTTGCAAATAATCTGCTAAGTCCAAAGCTTATTGCGCCCATTGCACCACCTATTACTGCGCCTTGTGCAACTCCCTTAAGGAAGTTGGTACCACTAGCTAATGCCTGTACTGCTGAAGCTCCTGCTCCGGACAATACTCCGTTACCAATGCTTGCAATTAAAGTTCCTGCACTGAATACCTGTCCGAGTCCTGCTGATACCGCTCCTGTAATTGACCCAATGGTGACGGCTTTGAAAAAGCCTCCTACACTGAAATTTCTTGTCAGATAAGCTTTTGCCAGATATAAAAATGTGGCAATGGCTGAGGAAATTATCGCTCCTGTCATCACTGTAGCCCAAAAAGTCCCCATCACAGCGAGAAAAGCAAATTGAAATACCTCTCCACTAGGATCACTAAACATTAATGGATTATTCAATACATACCCATACTTATTATAGTTTTGGGTGTTGTATGGATCCTGAATGTTTTCATCCGCATTTAAAAATCTTCTGAGTAACGGATCATACAATCTTCCGTTCATGTGGATAATTCCTACCTCCGCAAAATGCTCATGCCCGGTGTATCCTCTGTCTACTAATAATGCAGCATTATCAATACTGTTCTTATCTGTAAGGATAGGGCCGTTTCCAATCTGAAGATGGGTAAAGTTCCCCCATGCATCAAAGTGTCTTTGTTCCAGTTTATTCCCTGCTTCATCACTGATTGCAAGAATACTTCCTAAATAATCCTTATGTAAAAATCTATAAGAACCATTGGTCTCTTCATAATTTTTTAAATATACAATATTACTTTCATAAGGGGTACCACCAATATAAATAGTATGTTTTTCTTTACCGGTTACATTGTTTTTAGTGATTTCAAAGCTGCCGTCTTCACTATAGAATCGGGTAAATTTACCTTCCTGGTCAGGATCAAAATTTCCTCCAAAAGAGACTTGCTGCCTCATGGCTGTTAATCCGTACTGGAAAGCCACATCTCCTTTTTCTCCATCAATGAATATCGGGTCGTTATTTTCATTATAAGCGATACTTTGGATCAGATCATTATTGTAGTTCTGTGTTCCGGCAGCATTAAGGGTCATTCCTGTTGGTTGGTAAACCTTCGCTGAGTTTTCAAACTTAATTTTTCCAACCTGATCATTTTCCAGAATTCTGCCTTTTGCATCATATATATTGGAATTATATTGCCCGGTTACAGGATTGGTCCATTTTACTAATCTGTTATTGTTGTCATATTCAAATGTTTCCGTGATATTAAAATCACCTCCGGTAGTCCTGCTTCTTAATTCATTTTTGATGGCATCAAAAGCATAGGTTAACTGTAAAATATCCTGCTTAACCTGTGAGGAATGATTGACTTTCGTTAAGAAGCCATTCGTATCATCATATAAATTGGTGATTTCTGCTGCTCCTAATTTGGCATTAAGAACTTGCCCTCTTTCGTTGGTGTTTTTAAGTTCCCATAAGATTTTCCCGGAAGTTTTATCCTTCACCAGCTGTAAATCTCCATTCCAGGTACTGTAAAAATTTTCAACAGTTACTTTGGTAAGCACTCCCGAAGAATATAATTGTTTTTCATAAGAGATTACCCTTGCCTTGTCATCATAGGTGATTCCTTTTTTTATGAAATATTTTCCATTACTGCTTTCTGATGAGGAGATGACCCTTCCCTGGGGATCATAGGATATATTGGAACTGTAGCTTTTTCCTTTTGATGTTCCCGATTTTGAAATCAGTCTGCCTTTATTATCATAGGTAAAGGTTATTATTTTGTTGGTCGCCTGTCCTCCATCTGCTGTAGAAATTTCATTCTGAGAAACAAGCTGTCCCACATTGTTAAATGTGTAGAGTTTATTACCTTTTGGACTGATTATTTTTTTTATTTTACCAAAACCATCATATTCGTATTTATAGACTCCGTTGGATGGATCGTTAAATTCTATTTTTCTTCCCCACGAATCATACTGAGTTGTGACAATATTTTCTGCATACTGGGCCTTTATTTGGTCTCCGGCAGCATTATAAGAGAATTTAATGGTTCCTCCTTTGTCTGTTGCGGAAATTACATTTTCCAGTGCATCCAGCGTTTTCGTAGTGATTCTTTTATTCCCTTTGGTCTCTTCAATCGTTGTAGTGAAACCGGAAGTTGTAGTTATAGTTTCTGCACCGCTGAATGATAATGCAGTTACTTTCGGAGGAAAAACAGAATCGTTGTAAATGATCTTATTCCATTGTCTCAGATTAGAATCACTTTCAAAATAAGGCTGGCTTTCAGCTGTTTTCCTTCCCAGAATATCAAATTCGGTATCCTTGGAAATAAATTTTCCTTCCTTAAATGCTTTGGTTGTTGTCTTATAATTTTGCCCTAATAAATTGGTGTAAGCAATGCTGATATCTCCATCAGGGGAGTATTTTGTTACCTTGGTTCCTATAACACGCTTGATAAAACCTGGTGTTGTAACCCGGAACAGGGTTTCATACTGGTAAGTGGTTGTACCCTGAAGATTAGATTTGGAAGTTAAAATCTTTCCCCATTCATCATAAGTATTGGTTACCGTATTACCTATAGGGTCGGTTTGGGTAAGCACCTGCCCCAGACTGTCATAAGTAATATTGGTTTCCAGGCCAAGATTATCTGTCTGTTTTACAATAAATCTTCCTGTATCATCATATTGGGCCTTGTTGGTTTGGGTTTGTGAATCTGAACTATTGATAATTGTCTTCTGAATAATGTTCCCAAATCCATCATAATTATATGTTTCCTGAAGATAGGCAGTATTATCTCTGTTCCATTTTTTTAAGGTCTTTAATAGATTGCCTTCGTATACGTATTCCTCTTTAGAAGATTTGGTATCACCATAAGCCTGTATTGTACTGGTTTTTACCTTTGGACGGCCGATATAATAATCCGGTCCTGAGGCTGAGGGATTATGGATGTATTCAAAGTTGGAAGTTGTGACAGCAAAATTATCATTTATCTTAGAGATACTTTGTGATGGAAGATAGTATTCTCCATAAATTATACTGCTTGTGGCAACTGTATTGGTCAGAAAATCTTTTGATCTTGTTGATTTCGGAACAACAGCGGTAACAATTTTAGATTTATCTACATTATTCAGAGAAGTGAGTACCTGTCCGTTAAGTAATTTGTCTGTCTGATAAATAGTAGACTTAAAACTTAATAATTGAGTGTTGTTCTCAGAAAGATCTGCAGGGAATATCTTGCTCTCATCATTGGTTCTTGTCGTCCACTCCTTTACAACAGCAGCATCATTCAGCGGGTCAATCTCAACACCACTCCAGATTTTTGTGTTTTCGAAACCGTCTGCATACCATGATGAACGGGCAGACTGACGGAAACCTATAATACCTTTACCCAGTAAATGAGAAACAAAACCTCTGTAACGGAAATCCTGCTTTCTTCCCCATGATCTCAGCTGAGATACGGCAGTAGTCTGGTAGACTTTATTAAGTTCTAAATAAGGATACTGTTCTTTTTTTACAGGTTGATATACATTGGAATCAACAGCAGGATTCAGCTCTTTATACTCAATTTCTGTTTTTATATTTCCCTGGGTAATCCCAATAATTCTGGACTCTTTTGAAACGTCATAATAGTTAAATTTAAACAATTTACTTTTTTGGAAAACAAGAATGTTTTCATCAGACATATTCACTCTGAAGTTCCCGAATATCGGTGTGTAGTGCTCTGCTACATTAGACCAGGTGAACTGTTCCATGCTCGGAATATACCATGTTCTGTCTGTATTATACAGGTAAGGATACCCTCTGCGATTCTCGATAAGTGGTCTGTTGGACTGGTTGACGATGCTCTTATAATTAACCAGCTTTTTCTTTTGGAATTCTATGCCTGAAGAAGCAGATTTATACCCTTTATTTTCATACAAATTGACAAGGAATCTGGATTGGGCACCTCCGGCCTGGCTGATTTGAACCAATGAATAAAATTCGATAAAATCAGATTTTCCGTCCCTGTTAAGATCCTGGGCTACATACGTTCTTCTGTGGGAATACCATGGAATATGGTTGTCCGGATCATTCTGTGATTCCTGGAAGTAACAGAAGTTGGAGTAATATTTTTCAGCAAAACCTTTCCCGGTCGAAGTATACATTCTCCAATCCGATGAATCAAAAGCTGTAGGAATTAAAAAGTCTGTTTTTCCGTCACCGTTATAATCTCCCAGTACAGCGCTTCCCCAGACCCCTGAAATAGGCATTGTTCCATTGGTGGTATTACTTACTGCAGGTGATTCAATAACAGTAATACTTTGACCATCATCTTTTAGCTTGACAAAAGTAGCCACATTATTCCTCAACGTAAGGAAATCAGTCTTGCTATCCCCATCAAAATCCCCAGCCATATAATTACTCATTGCCGGTGAATTCTTAGGCAGAAGTTCAAAGGAAGCAAAAGAAGCACTATTTTGAACATCTTTATCTAAATTGACACGTAAATATTTGTACAGTCCATTAGCATCTTTTACGGTGACAATTATTTCTGATAAGCCATCTCCGTTAAGGTCTGCTTCTTTTATCTGATTTTCAGCTATTGTATTCTGGTCTGTAGCATATTGATCATACTGGATGGTTTTGCTAAACTGATAATCCAGCGTATTGCTGTCAGAAAAAATATATACTTTAAATTCTAAATCAGATTTCTGAGTGCCTGCAATATTATTTTTCTTGAAAAGAACCAGACTCTGCTTTGAATTGACAATGTTGTTATTGTCTTTAACCACAATTGCAGAAGCATTATCCAGAGATTCTTTAGAAATATCAGCTGCTACAGATATTTTTTCAGGCTTATTATCATCAAAAATATTTTTGAAAAGATAAAAACCTCCCGGTTCATTCACCCACTCTATACATTTTGAATCACTGTAATCCGTGTATGAAATTTGATTTTCGTCTGCTCTGGGATCCAGAGGCGCTTCTGTATTATAGGCTTTACAATAATTAACAGAATTGGAATATTTCAGCATATCAACTTTTCCGTCTCCGTCAAAATCTCCTAAAACCTTGTGATCCTCTGTGTAATCATAGTTGGTAGATTTCCATCCTCCCAGGCTGGATTTCTCATAATCAAAAGTAATAGAATTGGCACTTTCGCCAGCCGAGTTGTATTCAGTGATTGTATTGAGGAATTGATAATCGGACCCATTAGTATCTTTTTGATAAGTGATCTTATAAGTCTTGATAGGCTTGAAATTATTCCTTACTGCAATTTCTGACAGGATTTTATCCTGATTAAATTCAACTCCCTGTACATAGGACTGCTCCTGAGCATCCCGGTCAATGTAAAGAAAGTCAATCGAATTGATATGAGGCTTATTCAATGTTTCGTTTCCTCCCCAGCCGATTGAGGAAATCTTCATAATACGTTCCTGGGTTCTGAACCCGCCGGGAGTAACGTTAGAAGCATAATTATAACTAATATAATTCCCTTGGGCATCTTTCCACTTTACAATATTGTATTCTAAAGGGGTTGTTACGGTCTGATTGCCTCTGAAGCCGGGTTTATAGGCTCCATACCAAGCCTGTGAACCGTCTTCGAAAGTAACTTCAAAATGAGCAGGTCCGGCGTCTAGTCCACCATTATTGTATGTGCCTACAGATTTAATTTTAATGTTTGAATATTTTTCTGTAGTATATTCGGCTCCGTCAGCTCCATATTCTCCGGATTTTAAGATTAATCTCTGACCATTGAAACTGTAATAATCCGAGTAATCGATCTGAATACCCTTACTGTCACCGTCTTTTTCAATGTTCTTCCCGATTCTTGTAATAGAAGAAATACCGGCAACATTCCAGCCATATCCAGCTATTCCATTTCCGGAACCGCTCGTATAAGCTAAATTGATTTGTGGGGCTACATTTTTAACCCCGGGAAGTGTTGCTATCGGGAGGGTGAACTGTAATTGCCCAACCCCGTTCACTTCTATATTCCCTTCAGTATTATGATAGCTTGGAGTGGTTGTCCCGCTGGGATTATTAGCTCCTGCATTGGAATCTGCCGGTCCTCCGCCAGGGTTGCCCTGCGTAGCCGGTCCGATTTTAGCTAAGAACGGACTCGAAACATCCGATTTAGCATGAAATCCCTGAGCCAGAATTACCGCCTGGGGATCCTGAACGGTCCTGGAAGCAGATTCTGTCTGGTAAAGTATAGTCTGTGAGAAAGCCCATACTGAACACAGGGATAATATCAATGATGAAAATAATTTCATTGTTGTATTATATTGTTTTATAAATGATAATTAATAAATGATAATCGTTAGATAGAAATAATATTGAATAAAGAGAAAGACTCATTCTAAAATCTTTCAATACTTCAATTCTTATTCTATACTTTATCTTTTAGTTACGTTTCTGCCAAAGACTCTTCCGTCTTTCAGCGTAAAGCGCAGAATGTAAACACCCCAGTCATATCCGGTCATATTAATTTTGACCTGACGGTTCAGACCCGGAATGTTCTGTTGCTGGAACTTCCAATGGACCGTACTGTGCTGATAAAGTGAAACAGATTCAATGAGCCCGTCTACTTCCTCAGTCCAGTCAATGGTAAGATAGTCGTTCACCGGAACCGGATAAAGCCTGATTTGTTTCCAGAAAGTTTTTTCATCCATGGCTGGGGCTTGCTGGGTTTTGGCCTGTTCCAGTAATTTCATCTCTTTAGGGACAATTTCATCGGCTTTTTTGGCTGCCGCATTGGTTCCTCTGTATCGCTGGTTTCCTGCTTCATCATATTTGAAATAAACTTCGGTTTGTGAAAACCCGAAAAACCCGATCAACAGAGAAAATACAGAAAGTAATTTTCTTTTCATGATGATTTATTTTTTTTCCGTTAAAAGTTGTTGTACTATTTTTTTTAATTCGGTAATGTCTTCAGATTGCAGCTTCAAAGCTTGATTTTCTTTCTGAAGTTGCTGGATCTTTTCAGACTGAAATTTCAGCTGCTTATTTTGTTCGATCGAATAAAGGGTAAGCTCTTCTACTTTTTGTAAAAGTTTAATCTGAAATTCCCCTACATTTACACCTTCTTTTTCCATTACATGGGCAGAGGCAATTTCCGGAAGGTGTTTTTTCTCCCTGATGTGTCGCTCTACTTCTTCCAATTTCGGAAGGGCGTAGTTCTCATCAAAAACAAAATCAGCTGTAGGCGTTGAGGTTACTTTAATTTCTTTAGCTTCCAGTTTACCTTGTAACGATGCATTTCCATTAGAATGTAAAGTCAGAGACTGCTGTTTAGTTCCGGTATTGGATACCAGATTAAAATTGATCTCATTATCCAGCAACCGGATATATGAACCTCCTTTTGAGGCATTGATTCTTTCCATGCTTGCTCCTCCACCTACATAATTCCTTATATTGTTTCCAATACCAACACCGGAATAAGTCAATCCTGGTTCAGAAGCCCAAAGCATTAAATCTGCAGGAGCATTGCTGTCATTATCAGCATGTAATAAAATAGTAGAGCCTACGTGTTTTCCGTGAATAGAAAGCTTTTCCTGTGGAGAGCTGGTATTGATTCCTACATTACCATTATCTGCTAAAAATAGAGGAACATCACAGATCCCTGTGCTACATGGGCTGATGGCATCATATCTCATAAAGGCCAGTCCTTTTGCCCAGGTGTTTCCTTTCCAGATGCTCCATTCCTTTACCTGACCGGATTGTGTATAGGAATCATCGATAAACCTTAATCCGGTTGGGATGTATCCTCCGTTACCTCTGATAATAGGAATACTGCTGTTGGCATTGATATCAAGAATTCCTGCCGGAGTATTGGTCCCGATACCAATATGGTTATTGGATGAAGGCTGTACTGTACCGGATGGCGTATACAACTGTGCGGAAGTCAAAGATGAAGCAAATAAGAAGATCAATAATAATTTTACTTTCATAAGTATTTATTTTTTTGTGGAAAGAAGCTTTTGTACCTGCGCTTTTAATTCTTTGATCTCCTCAGATTGTGATTTTAATTGCTTGTTTTGCTCAATAGAATAAAGGGTCAGTTCTTCAATTTTTTCCAGAAGTTTGGCATCCATTTCAGCTACATTAATCCCATTTTTCAATACTTCTTCAGCTGAAGGAATGTTGGGAAGATGTCCTTTACTCTCAATATGTTTTGCTACTTCTTCCAAAGATTTCAGCTGATAATCCTTTTTAAATACATAATCAGCCCAAACATCCGCTTTTACTTCAATTTCCTTGGCGTGGATTTTTCCATCGAATTTTGCAATTCCGTTATTAAGAAACTTGATCCAGATGCCACGGGTAGCATCCTGAAATCCTATGAAGGTTTTACCATCATTGTTGTCATTGGGCTGGGCGATGATAATGTTGTGTGAACTTCCCAGGTTCCTTAAAACAGTATCACCCGGCGTACCTCCATAGCATCCGTTGCAACCTGATTTCGCAATCTGAAATGTTCCATAGGAATTGGTAACTTCCATCATCACATCCTTAGTATCATATACTCTTAATAAAGACGCTGAATTTAAATCAGGATCACTAGAAGAGCCAATTCGAACTTTCCCGTCATTGGATTGAAGCAAAAGCTTGCTCCAGCTTCCCCATTGAGGATCGGTTGATAATCCGTTTCTGTAAAAGATTCCTCCATCATTAAAGTTAAGCTGATGGCGTTTATTTCCGGAATTATCAAACCAAGGGGCAATCGTTAACATTCCTGAATAATTTCCCGTCCCCGGAACTCCGACTACATCTCTGAGTTTAAATTCTGCCTTAACCTCGTGATTATAGGCAGCGGGCAGTGCATTGATACTTCTCGTATCATGTATGGTTATTCCTGCAGCATTTTGTGCATGCATAAGACCTGAGACCACCATTGCGGCAATCAGTAAAGTACGTTTCATATATCTGTATATAAATTAGTTTAAGAATAATATCAAGTTGCTGAAAAAAACTTTTTTTCAATTTTTTTTTGAGAATTTATTTTGAGTCTCCGTTTGAGTAATAACAGATTGAAAATCTGCTTAGGAGTGATTATTTAATTTTTTACAAAGGTACAAAAGGTGGTGCTGTTTTAGTAGAAAATCCTTTGTTTATCGGTGTTTTGAATGTATTTGTCCGGTTTTGTTTTTATGGTAGCAAATACCCTGTGAGAATGGCATTTCTTTTGAATAATAAATAACGATCCTGTGAAAAAATTAGTTTTTGAAAAATAGATGAAATCATGAATTGTTTGATTTTTGTCATATATTTAAAACTTTGGAGATTCACTCGTTTTATAAAAAATCTTTACCTTTGTCACAATGAACCTGTTAAGATGGATACTGGCAATTTATTTCATGGCGTTATCACTAATGCCATGCGAAGACGTGTCGCATCCGCTGGATTCAGGAAATAAAAAAATATCATTAAGTATCCGGGATTCCCATTCTACGGAAAAAGGAGATGTCTGTTCGCCGCTATGTGCATGCAGCTGTTGTCAGATGACAGTTTCGGCATTTAAGATGCATCCCTTACTGGAAATTCCTGAGCAGATTCCTGCTTATTTTTCAAAGAAAATCTTATTCCATAAGAACGACTTTGCCTACCAGGTATACGATCCTATCTGGCAGCCTCCCAAGATTTAATTTTTATTGACCTTAGAAAGCAATGCTTTCTTAACGTACTTGAAACTTTGCAATACCATTGCAGAGGGTTTCAGGATATTTTTGCATCAGTATTTCTTGCTGTATGCATTTGTTTTCAATAAAAATTAAATAAAATCGTGTTAGATAAAATCATAAGATTCAGTATCAAAAACAAAGTGATCATTGGTTTGATGACTTTGGTGCTGATTATCTGGGGGACATGGAGTGCCACCAGATTACCGATCGATGCTGTTCCGGATATTACCAATAATCAGGTGCAGATCATTACTGTATGTCCTACATTGGCAGGACAGGAAGTGGAGCAGTTAGTGACTTTTCCCATTGAACAGAGCATAGCCAATGTTCCGGATATTCAGGAAACAAGAAGTATTTCAAGATTCGGGCTCTCTGTCATTACAGTCGTTTTCAAAGAAGATGTCAATGTTTACTTTGCAAGGCAGCTTATCAGTGAGCAGCTGAAAAATGCTGTGGAAGAAATCCCCAAAGGAGTCGGAACCCCTGAGCTTGCTCCGGTAAGTACAGGTCTTGGAGAGGTCTACCAGTATATTCTTCACCCTAAAAAAGGCAGTGAAAAGAAATATAATGCTAAAGAGCTCCGTACCATGCAGGACTGGATTGTACGCAGGCAGCTCAATGGTACACCGGGAGTAGCTGAAATTAACAGCTTCGGTGGTGAGCTGAAACAATACGAAGTTGCTATTGATCCCAACCGCTTGAAGGCAATGGGAACCAGTATTACCGAAATATTCACAGCCCTTGAAAAGAATAATCAAAATACGGGAGGTGCCTATATTGATAAAAAGCCGAATGCTTATTTCATCCGTGGAATCGGGCTGGTAACTTCATTGGAAGATATCAGGAATATTGCTGTTAAAAATGAAACGGGAAGTGTTCCGATTTTTATCAAGGATGTGGCAGATGTCCGTTTGGGAAGCGCTGTGCGTTACGGAGCACTGACCTATGACGGAAAAGTGGATGCTGTGGGAGGTGTAGTCATGATGTTAAAAGGAGCAAACAGTAATGAAGTTGTGAATAATATCAAGGCTAAAATTCCAACCATTCAGAAATCGCTTCCGGATGATGTGGTAATAGAGCCATTCTTAGACAGGACGGACCTGGTAGACAGAGCCATCAGTACCGTTGAGAAAAACCTCATTGAAGGAGCTCTGATCGTTATTTTCGTGCTGGTTATTTTCCTTGGAAACTTAAGAGCAGGGCTTATTGTAGCTTCAGCAATTCCGCTTTCCTTACTTTTTGCCTTGGGAATGATGAATGTTTTTGGAGTCAGCGCCAATCTGATGAGTCTGGGAGCTATAGATTTCGGATTGATCGTGGATGGAGCCGTTATTATAGTAGAGGCAACCCTGCATCATCTGGGCATAAGGAAATCAACACGGGCATTGACCCAGTCTGAGATGGATGAAGAAGTTTTCCTTTCAGCATCCAAGATCAGAAGCAGTGCTGCTTTTGGTGAAATTATCATCCTTATCGTATATATTCCGATTCTTACATTGGCCGGAGTAGAAGGTAAAATGTTTACCCCTATGGCTAAAACAGTAGGATTCGCCATCTTAGGAGCTTTGATCTTATCACTGACCTATATTCCCATGATGAGTGCTTTGTTTTTGTCTAAAAAAATATCACATAAAGAAACCTTTTCAGATAAAATGATGAACCGCCTTCAGAAGGTTTATCAGCCATTATTACAGAAAGCTATCAAAATAAAATATGTCATCGTTTCCGCAACAGCTGTGGTTTTCCTTATTTCTGCCTTTATCTTTAAAAATATGGGGGGAGAATTTATTCCGCAGCTGCAGGAAGGAGATTTTGCATTCCATTGTATTCTGCCACAGGGAAGTTCGCTGAGTCAGAGTATAGAAACCTCCATGCAGGCTTCAAGAATTATCAAGCAGTTTGATGAGGTAAAAATGGTGGTGGGGAAAACCGGATCCGCTGAGGTTCCTACAGACCCGATGCCTCCGGAAGCTACTGATATGATCATTGTACTAAAACCTCAGAGTGAATGGAAAACCAAAAAATCCTATGATCAGCTGGCCGATGAGATCAGTGAAAAACTGGAAAATATTCCAGGGGTATTCTTTGAAAAGAACCAGCCTATTCAGATGCGCTTCAACGAGCTGATGACTGGGATCAGGCAGGATGTTGCAGTAAAAATATTCGGGGAAAACCTGGATTCTCTGGTAGTGTATGCCGATAAAGTAGGAAAGGTGATCCAGACCGTTGATGGCGCTACGGCCCCACAGATCGAGAGAGTAAGTGGTCTTCCGCAGATCAATGTACAATATGACAGGACGAGAATTGCGAATTATGGGTTAAATATTGAAGATGTCAATAATGCGGTAAGTACTGCTTTTGCAGGAAAAGCTGCCGGCCAGGTCTTTGAAAATGAAAGACGTTTTGACCTTGTTGTACGTCTTGACAGTCTTCACAGGACCGATATTTCAGATGTTAATAACTTAATGATCACCTCTGCTACGGGAGCACAGATCCCTCTGTCTCAGGTGGCGAATGTCAGCTATAAATTAGGACCTGCGCAGATCAGCCGTGAGCAGGGAAAACGTAGAATTGTAATAGGATTCAATGTGAAAGACCGTGATGTGGAAAGTGTGGTGAAAGACATTCAGGCAAAACTGGAAAAAGTGAAGCTGCCATCCGGATATTATTTTACTTACGGTGGACAGTTTGAAAACCTTCAGGAAGCCAGCAAACGTCTGATGATTGCTGTTCCCGTATCATTGCTTTTGATCTTTATGTTACTGTATTTTACCTTCCACTCTTTCAAACAGGCAGCCCTTATCTTTACGGCAATTCCTATGAGTGCTATCGGAGGTGTATTTGCACTTCTCGTCAGAGATATGCCATTCAGTATCAGTGCCGGAATCGGATTTATTGCCCTTTTCGGGGTAGCTGTACTCAACGGAATCGTTCTGATAGGGACTTTCAACCAATTGGAAAAAGAAGGTGAAACGGATATTATGAAAAGAGTATTGGAAGGAACGAAAACCAGACTGAGACCGGTTCTGATGACCGCAACTGTAGCATCATTAGGATTTTTACCAATGGCGATTTCCACCGGGGCGGGGGCAGAAGTACAGAAGCCTCTGGCAACAGTAGTGATCGGAGGTCTTATAACAGCTACATTCCTTACCCTGTTCGTCCTGCCGATGCTGTATATTATTTTTAACACAAAGATTTTGAAAAGAAAAAATAACAAACCAGGAACATTTACCATTGTTCTTATTGCAGGATTGATGATGCTGGGGCAGACTTTTAAAGCCCAGTCCAGACCCATATCTGTCGAACAGGCGGTGGAAATGGCAATGAATAATAATTTAACCTTACAATCGAAAGATCTAAGCATTAAATCTGCCGAAGCATTAAGGCCAACCTCCAAAGAACTTCCCAAACTAAGTGTTGAAGCTCAGCTTGGGCAGTACAACAGTCCGAAATTTGACCAGTCGTTTGCCATATCCCAAAGCATTCCTTTTCCAACATTATTCAAGGCAAGAAAGGAACTCATCAATGAAAATATCAAAAGCAGGCAGATTGACAGAGAGGTCACAGCCAATGAGCTTGTAAAACAGGTCCGTACCTACTATTATCAGATTGAATACCTGCAGTATAACAAAGCACAGCTGACGAGCCTGGATGGCTTCTATGAGGAGTTTATCAGAATTGCCACCGTAAGATTTAAAGCAGGGGATATCAAAAAGATTGAGATCAGTACAGCAGAAACCCAGAAAGGAGAAATAGATCTTCTCCTGAGACAGAATGAGGTCTACCTGAACAATGCCTATAAAAATTTAAAAACACTTTTAAACACCTCTGAAGATCTTGAAGTACCATTCAATAAAGAGTATGAGCCTTTGAAAGCAGAAAATGTCCTGGACAGCAGTGTCGTTGCCAATAATCCTTCCGTAAAGGCCTTCTATCAGGAAATGGAAATTGCAGAGAAGAATAAGAAAGTGGAAAAATCAATGGGATTGCCGGACTTCAGTTTAGGCTATACCAACCAGTCACTGATCGGTTTTCATACCATCAACGGGCAGGAAAATTATTATAACTCCGGAAAACGTTTTCAGTCGGCAACAGTCGGCGTGGCTATTCCGCTTACATTTGGGGCAACAAAGGCAAGGATCCAGGCGCTGGAATATGAAAAGCAGGTTGCAGAAACCAATGCAAGAATGCAGCAGAAGCAGCTTACCGCACAGCTGGAAAATACGTTCAGCCAATACCGGCAGGATATACAGCAGTATGAGTATTATACCACTCAGGCACTGCCGAATGCAGAAAAAATTGTAAAGGCAGCTCAGTTAGGCTATAAAACAGGGGAAATTTCCTATGTAGAATATCTTTTTGCATTACAGACTGCCACAAGCATTCAGTTAAAATATCTGGAATCAATCCAACAGGTCAACCAATCTGTGGTGACTATCAATTCAATCATTAATAAATAATATGAGATCAATGTCAACAGAAAACACAGGAAAAAAGAGAAAAGATGGTCTTATAAAAAATAAATATTCGAATATGAAACTCAAATATAATATCATACCCCTGATGCTCATGGCTCTGCTGGTCATAAGCTGTGGAAAAAAAGAAGCTGCGGCAGAAAAGGCCCCTGAAAAAACAGAGCAGAAAGAACAGGCTCATGAAGAAGGTCCTGAAACCATTGCCTCACTGACGGAAGAACAGATGAAGTCGGTAGGAGTTGCTTTGGGGAAGGTAGAGATGAAAGAATTGACCTCAACAATCAAAGCCAACGGATTGCTGAGCGTTCCCAACAGTAATAAAGCCACCATTACTTCCCTGTACGGCGGGATCATAAAAACCATTAATATCCAGGTGGGAAGCATTGTAAAAAAAGGGCAGGTCATCGCAACAATTGCCAATCCGGAATATATTCAGCTTCAGGAAGATTATCTGACGACCAACAGCAGGATTACCTATGCAGAACAGGAATACAGAAGACAGAGAGAACTTTTTGATAACGATGCCGGAGCAAAGAAAAATCTTCAGAGTGCAGATGCAGAACTGAAAACATTAAGAACCAAAAGAGCATCTCTCCTGAAGCAGCTTCAGATGATGGGAATAAGCCCCGGAAAAGTCAGTAACGGAAATATGAAATCAGGATTGGTGATCACTTCGCCGATCAGTGGGACCATCAGTAGTATTACAGCGCAGATAGGAAGTTATGTGGATATTTCTTCACCCGTCGCTACGGTCATAGATAACGGTTCCATTCACCTGGATCTTCAGGTATTTGAAAAAGACCTTCCCAAAATGAAAGTAGGGCAGATTGTTCATTTTAAACTGACGAATAACCCCGAAACAGAATACGATGCCAAAATTTACAGCATAGGCTCTTCTTTTGAAAATGAAAGCAAGACCATCTCTATGCACTGTGAAGTGATAGGAAATAAGTCCGGACTGATCGACGGAATGAATATCACAGGTATCGTAAGCCTTGATAAAAGCACCACACCCGCTGTACCTACCGAGGCCATTGTGGAAGCAGACGGTAAATATTATGTTTTTATTCAGACAGATAAAAAAGCAGAGGAAGAACATGACGAAAAAGGAAAGCCACATCCGAAAACCTTAAACTTCGAGAAAATTGAAGTGGTAAAAGGAACTTCAGATATGGGATATACAGCGATCACACCCGTAGGTAACATTCCGGATAATGCTGAAATTGTGGTGAAAGGAGCCTTTTTTGTGAATGCCAAATTGGTGAATTCCGGGGAGCATGAACATTAATGAATCCGCTCAATGTCGATTTTTATGCGTAAATTAGAACTGTTTACGGACTTATTATAAAAACCGGCCGGAAGAAAGTAAAGATGATCTTACGAAACATCTGAACCTTTTATCTGATAAGAGACTAAGATGGTTTTAAAAAATAATGTTTTTATAATATTTAATACATGACCTTTTATGCTATTAAACAAAAAAATATCAGTCTGGTATTTCATCCGTGAAATAAAATCCCAAATTCTGTTCATTGGAATATTTGCTGTGGTCATTGGCCTTTTGGATATGCTGCCATGGTTTCGGAAAATATCCCTTCCCCTGAATATTCCGGCACTTTTAGGAACGGCAGTATCGCTGTTGCTGGCTTTCCGTACTTCCCAATCCTACGAAAGATGGTGGGAAGCAAGAACGGTGTGGGGAGCTATTGTCAATGATTCCAGAACCTTTGTAAGGCTTATTATACAGTTTATGCCTGCAGGAGATGAAAAAACGGTAAAAGATTTTGCAGAAAGACAGATCATCTGGACCTATGCCCTTGGCGAATCGCTCAGAAAACTGCCATTTTCAGAAAAGGTACAGCAGTATATCGTACAGCATCAGATCAAGGCTGTAAATATTCCGAATGCACTCCTGGATGCACATTCCAGACAGTTGAAAGATATTGCGGTTTCCCAGGGACTGACCGACTTTCAGCAAATGCAGCTGAATGACATCATTACCAGACTTTGTGACAGCATGGGAAAATGCGAAAGGCTGAAGAATACGGTATTTCCAAGATCTTACAGTGTATTGGTACATATCCTGATCTATGTGTTTGCTGTTATCCTGCCTTTTGGGCTTGACGATTCACAGCTGGCCGTTGAGATCCTGGTCACATTCCTGATCCCGATTGTATTCATTGCAATAGAGAAAACGTCAATCATTATGCAGGACCCGTTTGAAAACAGACCCGTGGATACTCCGGTGACCTCTTTGGCACAAACCATTGAAATCAATATCCGCCAGATGATTGGAGAACAGAATGTTCCTTTAAAAAAAGAAAATACATCTTACTATGAAATGTAATTAAACCATAAAAATAATATGGAAACTACCCCGACACCAATACAGACTCCCTCTGCTGCAGGCAGACATAAAAAGAACCTCCTGATCGTACTTTGCCTCAGCGGTACCTATCTCATTGCTGAGGTGATAGGAGGAATAGTGACCAACAGTCTTGCGCTTCTGGCAGATGCTGCTCATATGCTCACCGATGTTGTAGGATTATTACTGGCATTCATTGCCATTAAAATAGGAGAAAAAAAAGCAGATCCCTCCAGAACATACGGCTATTACCGTACGGAAATATTAGCGGCAGTCATCAATGCAGTCGTATTATTAGGAATCTCTGTCTATGTTTTATTTGAAGCCTATCAGCGTTTTCAGAATCCGCCGGAAGTACAGAGCAAGTCGATGCTGATCGTAGCTGGGATTGGATTGATTGTAAACATTGCAGGAATGATGATCCTGAGAAAAGATTCTGAAGGCAGCCTGAATATGAAAGGAGCTTACTTTGAAGTTCTTTCAGATATGTTAACATCAGTTGGCGTTATGATTGCAGGAGTTATCATGTTGACAACCGGCTGGTATTATGCCGATCCTTTGATCTCTGCAGCCATCGGATTATTGATCTTTCCAAGAACATGGAGGCTTTTAAAAGAAGCGGTCAATGTTTTACTGGAAGGAACCCCAAAAGACGTGGATATCCATGGGTTGAGAAAATCACTGGAGGAAATTCCGGGGGTGAAAAATATCCATGATCTTCACGTATGGTCCCTTACCTCAGGAGTCAACGCTATGAGTGCCCATGTGGTGAAAGAAACCGGCACTTCACAAAATCAGCTGTTGAAAACCCTGACGGAGAAAACAGTGAATACATTTAAGATAAGTCACACAACTTTTCAGATAGAAGATGAAGGCTACGAAGAAAATGAAGCCCATCTGTAACATTCAAATTGTGGAAACATGAAAAAAGATATAGAGAACAAACTCATTGATAAAAATACCAAACCTACCAGCATGAGAATTCTGGTGTATGATTTTTTAAGTTCCCAGGAAGCAGCCCTGTCTCTTTCTGAAATAGAAAATCATTTCGACAATGCAGACCGCATTACGATTTACAGAACCTTAAAAACCTTTGAAGAAAAAGGGATTGTTCACAGCATACAGGAAAACACAACTACAAAGTATAAGCTATGCGAGGATGATTGTGATGAAAAAACACATAAAGACTGGCACCTGCACTTCTATTGTAAAATATGTAAGCAGACCACCTGTAAAGAAGATATTTCCTTCCCAGAAAATATACAGACCAATTTCAGGATCGATGAAATAAGGCTCTTTGCCAAAGGAATCTGCGAAAACTGTCTTGAAAGTTTGCAATAGCATTGCATCAGTCTCAACCCTAAATTTGTATAAAAATATCAGTTATGGAAAAATGCTGTAGTACAACCCCGGAAAAACCAGATACAAAAGCCCACGCACACAATCATTCAGAAGGAGACGGCCATGACCATGACGGGCATGATCACTCCCATGATACCGGCGATCAGACCATCTTCCGGATGTTTCTTCCGGCGATTATATCTTTTGTCATCCTGCTATTGGGAATCGCTTTTGATAATTATATAAAACCGGCATGGTTTACAGGCTGGGTACGGTTAGTGTGGTTCCTGGCGGCTTATATCCCTGTCGGATTCCCTGTCCTGAAAGATGCCTTTAAAAGTATCACCAAAGGAGATGTGTTTTCTGAATTCTTCCTGATGAGCATTGCAACCATTGGTGCGTTTGCCATTGGAGAATATCCTGAAGGAGTAGCTGTAATGCTGTTTTATGCTGTAGGTGAAGTATTTCAGTCTATGGCAGTCACCAGGGCAAAAGGAAACATAAAAGCCTTACTGGACCAGCGTCCCGATGAGGTGACCATCATGGAAAATAATCAGCCAAAAGCAATTAAAGCAAAAGAAGCGAAAGTAGGAGACGTTATTCAGCTGAAGCCTGGTGAAAAACTGGCGCTGGATGGTGAACTGATTTCAGATTCAGCGTCGTTCAATACGGCAGCGCTGACAGGGGAAAGTAAACCCGATACTAAAAATAAAGGTGAAGCAGTACTGGCAGGAATGATCAATATGAACAGTATTGCCCTTGTAAAGGTTACCACTGCCTATGAAGACAGCAAACTGAGCAAAATACTGGAACTGGTACAGAATGCTACAGCGCAGAAAGCCCCTACGGAACTGTTCATCAGAAAATTTGCCAAAGTGTATACACCAATTGTTGTAGCCCTGGCAATAGCAATCTGTTTACTGCCTTATTTCTTTGTCAGCGATTATCAGTTCAGGGATTGGCTGTACAGAGCATTGATCTTCCTTGTGATCTCTTGCCCTTGTGCCCTGGTCATCTCTATTCCGTTAGGGTATTTCGGTGGAATAGGCGCGGCAAGCCGTAATGGAATCCTGTTTAAGGGAAGTAATTTCCTGGACAGTATTGCAGAAATCCAGAATGTGGTAATGGATAAAACCGGAACCATGACGGAAGGAGTCTTCAAAGTTCAGGAAGTAAGCATCAGTCCTGAATTTAATAAAGATGAAATCCTTCAGCTGGTAAACGTTCTTGAAAGCAAAAGTACCCACCCGGTAGCTACAGCGATTCACAATTACGTAGGCGATATCAATTATACTGTTCCATTGGAAAACGTAGAAGAAATTGCAGGACATGGGCTGAAAGCAACAGTGAACGGTAAAGAACTTCTGGTGGGGAATTTTAAGCTGATGGATAAATTTAATATCCGCTATGACCTCAACCATGCCAATATTGTTTACACCCTTATTGCGATAGCCTATGACCGGAAATTTGCAGGGTATATCACCATTGCAGACAGCATAAAAGAAGATGCCAAAGCCACAGTAGACAATCTGCATAAAATGAATGTAAAAGCCACCATGCTGAGTGGAGATAAAAGTACAGTAGTGAAATATGTTGCCGATCAGCTTGGTATAGACAATGCATTCGGAGATTTGCTTCCGGAAGATAAAGTAAACAAAGTCAAAGAGATCAAAGCAAAAAATCAAACCGTGGCCTTCGTTGGGGACGGAGTGAATGATGCCCCTGTAGTAGCCTTGAGTGATGTAGGGATTGCCATGGGAGGTCTGGGAAGTGATGCTACCATTGAAACGGCAGATGTGGTGATTCAGGATGATAAACCGAGTAAGATTCCGATGGCAATTAATATCGGGAAACAGACGAAAAAAATCGTTTGGCAGAATATCATCTTAGCTTTTGCCGTAAAAGCTGTTGTGCTCATTCTCGGAGCAGGAGGTCTGGCCACGATGTGGGAAGCCGTATTTGCTGATGTAGGAGTGGCATTGCTCGCAATTTTAAATGCAGTGAGAATTCAGAGGATGAAATTTTAAAAGAATCATAAACACAAACTAAATTATATTCAATAAGAGCTTTGCTGATTTCAGCGAAGCTTTTTTTTAATACCATCTTATTTTTCTATGCCCCTATGTAGTTAATTTTTTAAACAACATAGACACATACTCTTACCAAATAAATGATTAATTTTTACTGGTGTTTGTTACGATTCTATTTCTCCCGCAGATCCGGCATATTACAAGATCCTTCATAAAAATCTGCGTAATCTGCAAAATCAGCGAGCAATAAAAGTATGCACTCTTAAATTTTATCGGAGGAAAAACCTTGTGTCTTCTCCCAATAATTAAAAAAAGCCCCACCACATCAGGCAAAGCTTTATGAACAAGATTAAATTTTATATAAAGAACTAAATTTTATTGGGATGATCAGCCATGTAAGATGACCTGAAGTGCAGAACCAAATTTCGGAATAATACCTTAATGATAACAGATACAGTTTGGCCAATTTTATAGGTAACAGTTGAAATGCATTGATGCATAGGATCAAATCGTGAAAGCCTGGAAATGATCAATGACATTCATCATAAATGAAGCATAAAACAATTTTGAAGTAGTATATTTGTAGCAGAGAACAAAATTGTTGAAGGCATTAATTTCCATATTCATCATTTTTACTGTTGCAATACGCCCCGTGTTGCCACTGGTAAATTATGCGGTGAACTATGACTATATCGTGAAAAATCTTTGTGAAAAGAGAGATATCCCACAGTCAACGTGTAAAGGAAAATGCTATGTGGAAAAAGAACTGGCCAAGACAGAAAAACAATCCAACAGTTCTCAAACCATAAAAATTGCAGGATTAGATGCCTTTATTTCTCATGACATATTTTCCTTTTCACATCAGTTGAATCTGGAACGGTCTGTAAACGATCCTTGTTCAGACCATATCAGTTCTCATTCTTCAGAATACTTTTCCAGGGTATTTCATCCTCCTTTAGTTTAATTTCAGCTTTAAACTAAATTTTTAGTTTTATTTTGAAAGCTTTTCAGACCTTATTGAAAAGTTATTGGGATAGTTTACGCCTAGGAGTAAAATTGCTATTTTCTAAGATGCGATAAGTCAATTTGGTGTATGAACTTCATCTCAGCTCCTGAAAGTTTTCGGAATATTTTAAAATAAACTGTTGTCTATGGTTTGATCTCCTTCGGAGTTTGAAGCCAGGATATCTATTTAACATTATTAATTAAAATTTAACATCAATATGAAATCTCCGGTTATACTGACTGCCCTGCTGTCAATAGTATTATTTTCATGTGCCAAAGAAATCCCTCAGGTAAAGCATAAGAGCAATATGAGCTCTACAAAAGAAAATATCACAAATGTACAGGTAGCAAATGAAGAAGATCCCATCTGCCATATGAAAACTGCAGAATTTCTGAAAGATACTGCGGTGTACAAAAATAAAACGTATGGTTTTTGCAGTGCTTACTGTAAAGATGAATTCAAACAAAATCCTGAAAAATATGCCCAAAAATAATAAGACGAATAACAAAAGAAAAGTAATTATGCCCATTGCGGTGATTGCTTTGCTTTTTCTGGGAATAGGCATAGGAATGAGCTACTTCAAAAAGAACCTGTATACGGTGATGAAGGTTCCGGATTTTGAACTTACGGATCAGAATAATAAGAAAATTACCAATAAAGATATGCTGGGAAAAGTATATCTCGTGGAATTTTTCTTCAGTAAATGTCCTACCATCTGCCCTGTGATGAATACCAATATGAAGGCTATACAAAGCCAGATCAATGATCCCAATTTCGGAATTATCTCCATCAGCATAGATCCGGAAAATGACACTCCTGAAGCCCTGAAAGAACATGCTCAGAAGATAGGGGCAAAATCTCCTGACTGGCATTTTTTAACAGGTGACAGAGGATATATCGGAAAACTTGCAGATCAGTTTAATATCTACGTAGGAGATAAGGAAGACGAAGCGGAAAGTCTGAACCACAGCGGTATGATTGCTTTGGTAGATCAGGAAGGAAACATCCGCTGTAGATACAATAAAGATAATATGCCGATCCTGTATTATTCAGGGCTGAATTATGATGATCCGGAAGGCAAAACTCCCCGCCTGAATGGGAAATATCATCCGGACAGGGAAATTCTGATTGAAGATATTAAGAAATTATTGAAATAGTGAAGAGGGGAGCGCAGCAGGAAGAACATCCAGCCCATAAAGCTCTGATGATTTTTGATGTAAAGGTAAATAGAGGTTGAAGCAGTTATACATTGAAATAAATCACTCTCATCTTTCAGCCTAATAGAAAACATTGTTCAACCATAAACAAAAAAGTTATGAAGATTATGAAAATAGCTGCCTTAAGCGCAGTTTTCGCGGCCCAGTTTGCATTGGCTCAGTTTAAGCAGACACCTCTGCCATATGCTTATAATGCTTTGGAAGGGAATATTGATGCCCAAACGATGGAAATTCATTATTCAAAACATGCGGCAGCGTATGTAGCCAACCTGAATAAAGCCATTGCAGGAACTCCACAGGAAAAAGAAACATTGTTTCAGATTCTTTCAAATGTTTCAAAACTGCCGCCTGCAGTGAGAAATAATGCAGGAGGACATTACAACCACGAGTTGTTCTGGACTGTTCTTACTCCCCAGAAAAATACACAGCCTTCCGCAAAATTAGCAAAAGCGATCACTGAAACTTTCGGAAGCATGGATGCTTTTAAAGAAAAGATGGCTAAAGCCGGAGCAGACCGTTTCGGATCAGGATGGGCATGGCTTTCTGTGGATAAAAACGGAAAACTATTCATTTCTTCTACTCCCAATCAGGACAATCCTTTGATGGATGTAGTGGAAGAAAAAGGAACCCCTATCTTCGGAATTGATGTCTGGGAACATGCTTATTATTTAAAATATCAGAATAAAAGAGCAGACTATCTTACCGCTATCTGGAACGTCACCAACTGGAAAGAGATCAGCAGAAGATACGATGAAGCTGTAAGTAAAAAATAAGCTGGTGAAATTTCTTTACGGCATACTCTTTACCTTTTATATGGTGTTCAGACCTCTGATACCGCTGGTGGAGTATGCCGTAAATTATGATTACATTGTCAACACGCTGTGTGTGAATAAAAGCAAGCCTGAGATTCACTGCAACGGAAAATGTTACCTCAGCAAACAGCTGGCAAAGACCGGCGATTCGGAATCTTCACCTTTACAAAAATCAAAGAATTCAGGGCAGAAAATCCTTGATATCTACATTCTTCCTGAAATTACAGAAATTTCTGCTTCTGAGAAATTTCCATTTTTCAATTTTCATTTTATTTATGAAACAGCTTATTCTTTTCTGTTTCTGAAACATATTTTCAAGCCACCGGTTTTTTAAGTTACTTATATCATTATTCAATCACAAAAGGGTCAACGCATTTTCTTAGTACATCAACAGTTTAAGATGATGCCTTAGACTGGGCACGGGCATATATTAAATTCAAAGATTTAAAACTTAAGTGCCTTCTTATACATACAGCATTTCACTTAAATAAACTTAAGTGTTAAAACTTATGTGCCTTTGGTGGTTAAAAAACAACGCTGTTACAGCAATTCAAAATCAATTCAACTTAAAAAATCAACAATGAAAATTTATAAATTTTTATCACTATTCTTTATTGCCTTTACTTTGTTCACCGTATCATCCTGTGATAGCAGCAGGGATGATGAAAATCCGCAGGATACCACGCCGGGAAATATTCAGATCAAATTTGAAAACGGGTTTAATAATCTGGGAAATATCGTTTTAAACCAGACGGTACAGACTTCCTCAAAGGGACAAAAGCATAATTTCTCTTCCTTAAAATATGTCGTAAGTAATATCACCCTGATCGATGAAGGCGGAAATGAGTTCAGATACAATGAAAACAATCCTGATAAAGGAGCTTTTATCATAGACCAGGCAGATGCGGTTGCCGGAGTGGTGTATCTGAATTTAGACGGAATTCCGAAAAATAATTATAAGAAGATCAGATTCGGATTGGGAGTCAGCCAGAAAGCGTATCTGCTGGGCCAGGACGGACAGGCAGAATTCTGGACCAAAGCCAAGCAGAAAGGAATGTCATGGTCATGGGCTGCAGGGTATGTGTTTGTAAAACTTGAAGGAAAATACGGTGCGGATTCAGCAGCTAAGGAATTTATGAATCATACGGGAAACATGGGAAATACAGCAGCCAATAATACCCCGGATCTATACCGTGAGATTACGTTGAACCTCCCGGTTACCGCAAGAGTTACCGGAAAGATCAGGCCTTCCATTCATATCCTGGCAGATCTGAATCAGTTTTTAAGTGGTGATAAAGCTCTTACCCTTACATCAGCCAATGATATGATGATGGGGTCCAGCCAGCATCTTGTAGATGTCACCAATAACCTTACCAAGATGTTTAAAGTAGATCACGTTCACAATGATTAATTTTTCAATTAAAATGATGCTGGCTGTGCTCATGATACTTTTAGGCTGTATTTCCTGTTCTGATGAGGTTATACAGCCGCTGGAGAAAGATGAGGCTTACCATTTGCAGTTTCCCGCTTACTTTCCGGAAATGTCTTTTGATCAGTCTTCAAACCCGGTCACCAGAAACGGGGTAGAGCTGGGAAGAAAATTATTCTATGAAGGAAGGCTTTCCAGAAACAACACCATCTCATGCGGGTTTTGTCATATCCAGGAAAATGCTTTTACCCATCATGGTCATACGGTAAGCCACGGTGTGGATGACAGGATCGGGATCAGGAATGCACCCCCTATACAGAATATGGCTTTTTTGAAAAAATATATGTGGGACGGGGTGATCCATGATCTGAATCAACAGGCAATCAGCCCTATTACAGACGTAAATGAAATGGACAGCTCTATACCTGAAGCCATCTCAAAGCTCAAAAATGATCAGAAATATAAAAAACTTTTCAGGGAAGCTTATGGAGATGAAACCATTACAGGAGAAAGGATTTTAAAGGCACTTTCACAGTTTATGGCCACACTGGTTTCAGCAGATTCAAAATATGACCGGTTCAGGCAGGGGCGGGAGCAGTTTACCCCGGAAGAATCCCAGGGCATGGCATTGTTTAATCAGAAATGCGCATCCTGTCATAGTGGAGAGCTTTTTACAGATGAAAGCTTCAGAAATACGGGAATGTATTACAATACTGAGTTTAAAGATGCGGGCCGCTACCGGGTCACCCTTGATCAGGCTGACTGGATGAAGTTCCGGGTTCCAAGCCTGAGGAATATAGAATATACCAAACCTTATATGCATGACGGAAGATTTTATACCCTGGAAGCAGTCCTCAATTTCTATTCGGATCATGTGGAAGATAATCCAAACCTTGATCCGCAGCTGAGACAAAACGGACGTACGGGAATTGCAATGAACAGCCAGGAAAAACAGCTGATCATAGCTTTCCTGAAAACACTGTCCGATAAAAGCTTTATATCCAATCCAAAATTTGCAGAATAAATGAGAGAAAACATGAAGAAGATAATATTGATAATATGCCTGGTCTTATTTAACCTGAATAAGGCCAATACCGTAAGAGACAGTATTTATATTACTCCTGAAAGCTATAGCAGGATCAGTTTTTATGATGATTGTGATGCCTGTGGTTGTGCTGCAGGAAACGGGTCATCCGGTTTTGAATCTTTACTGAACCCACAATTTATAGGAGTCAAATATTTTGCACAGCATTATAAGGCCAAAGAGAATTTATTTGTCAAAGACCTCACTCAGGATCAGTATTTCAATACACTGCAGATCTGGGGTAAAATTCCGGTGACGGAAAAACTGAGTGTATATGCCAGTCTGCCATTTCATTTTCACGAAAAAAAGACCACGCAGGGCGATATCAGAATCAATGGAATCGGTGACCTGAATCTGATGGGAATTTACAGGCTGGTGAAGTCAGGGGATAATTTCCATCAACTGAGCGGAGGCCTCGGCGTGAAAGTGCCTCTGGGTAAATTTGATGAAAAAGGAATATCAGGCGTCAACCCGAGCTTTCAGTTGGGAACAGGCAGCTGGGATTATCAGGCAGCTTTGAACTATAAATTTCAAAAAAATAAAATAGCCGTATTGATCAATACCGATTACACCATTAAAACTGAAAACAAAAAACATTACCGCTTCGGAAACCAATGGAATTATGCAGCCACCGGTTTCTATCAGCTCTCAGGAAATGAAAAAACCATATTTTCTGCTAAAACCGGGCTTCAGGGGGAAGTGTATGCACAGAATAAACAGTTTGGGGAAGGCTTGCCCAATACTGCAGGAAGTGCATTATATGGAAAACTGGGATTTGAAGCCTCTTATAAAAGGTTCAGCCTGGGAAGTGAAGTGATGCTCCCGTTATATACCCATCTTGCCGGAGGAGACATTGAGGCAAAATCAAGGTTCAGCGTGTTCCTGAATATTGGAATATAACGGATCTTGTAAAAAACATTTTTCCTGTCATGAATGAAAGAGTAAAGAATCTGAACATTGATGACTGATACAAAAGGCTGTTTCATTATTGGGGCAGCCTTCTTTCTGATTGGGGCATAAAGTTAAATATAATGACCGGTGCAGACAGTGATTTTCATCGTTTTATTTCTTTATTAAAACCGTTTTTTACAGCCTTCTGATATATAATATTGTAAATCATTTTGTTGATAACAGGATATAGCAATAATTTTCTATCTTTGCCGGAGTTTGGTGAGCCGTAAAAAGCTCTTAAAAGGGAATCCGGTGAAAATCCGGGACAGACCCGCTGCTGTAAGCTCCGCACCAAAGTTTTTGAAGAATATATCCACTGTTTTTTAATGGGAAGGATTTCAAAAATGGAGTAAGTCAGAAGACCTGCCAGAAAAATTAAACGTTTGACGCTTTCGTGGAATAAAGCTTAGGACACCAATGATTCTGTGCAGTGACTGCTGTGCTTTGTCGTTGCGTTCTTATATCCATTAGCGTCATCATTATCCCTGAATGAGCTAATGGTGGCAAAACTGATTACATCTCAATTTCATAAAATTGTTTTCACCGCTTCGGTGTTAACCTCTCACTTTTTGTTTTCCCAAACAAAGAAAAAAGACACTCTGGATGCAGAGACCATTAAGGTTATCAGTCTCTACAAAAAGAATTTTAAAGAAATTATTCCTGCTCAAATCCTACAGGGAGAAGAACTTGAAAGGCTTAACAGTCATTCTGTAGCGGATGCGCTGCGGTATTTTTCAGGAGTCCAGATCAAAGACTATGGAGGTATCGGAGGCTTAAAAACCATCAACATCCGCAGCATGGGAAGCCAGCATGTGGGCGTATTCTATGATGGGATCCAACTGGGGAATGCACAAAATGGCCTTGTTGACCTGGGAAGGTATTCGTTGGATGACCTGGAAGAAATATCGCTGTACAACGGGCAGAAAAGTGAAATTTTTCAACCCGCAAAAGATTTCGGTTCATCAGGATCAATCTATCTGCAGCCTAAAACACCTGTATTCAAAGGAAACAGGAAAACAAATCTGGTCATAAGGGCAAAAAGTGCTTCCATAGATCTTTTCAACCCTTCATTCCGCCTGGAACAGAAAATCTCAGACAGGATTTCCTCAAGTTTCAGCGGAGAATTTATGCAAAGTGACGGAATTTACAGATTCCGTTACGCCAAAAAATACCCTGACGGGCAGCAGGCTTATGATACAATTGCCAGGAGACAGGATTCGGATATTAAAGCCAAACGTTTTGAAACTTCTGTCAATGGAATATTCAATAACGGAAGCTGGAATGTAAGAGGGTACGGGTATATTTCAGACCGTGGAATGCCTGCACCTATTGTTAATGGGCGCTTTGGAGGCCGGGGAGCAAGACTTTCGGATGAAAATTATTTCGTACAGGCCCATCTGAGAAAAAAGCTGTTCCCAAAATTTGAAACCCAGCTGAAAGCAAAATTTGCCTACGATTATACCCATTTCATGGATACCGTTCGTTCGCAATCTATCATTTATACGGATAATGTCTATATTCAAAGGGAAGTATATCTTTCTTCTTCCAATATCTATTCTATCACTCCGAATTGGGATGTCAGTCTGAACGGAGATTTCCAGTACAATAATCTGGATGCCAATCTGGACAATTTCTCTTATCCTACCCGTTATACAACATTAGTAGCCTTGGCAACCACATACCAGTGGAACAGGTTTAAAATTCTGGGAAGCCTTTTGGGAACATTCACTTTTGAAGAAGTAGAAAAGAACAAAAGACCCGGAGACAGAAGAGAATGGACGCCTGCTGTATTTATGAGCTATCAGCCTGAGATTATTCCTGAGCTTACCCTTAGGGCTTTTTATAAAAAGATTTTCAGACTGCCAACCTTCAATGATCTTTATTATACCAATATCGGAAATACGTACCTGAGACCGGAATTTACCAGTCAGTATGATGTAGGGTTTACCTATAGAAAGAACTATAACATCAACAGTTTCTTCAAATTCTTTTATGCTAAAGTTGACGGCTACTACAATAAAGTACAGGATAAAATTGTAGCGGCTCCCAATGGAAGTATGTTCCGCTGGCTGATGATGAATCTTGGGCTGGTGGAGATCATGGGAGCAGATGTGAACGTCCAGACTGAAATGCAGCTTGGAAAAGTAAGATTGAGACCGTTACTTTCCTACACGTATCAAAGTGCGAGAGATATGAGCGATCCGGAAGATACGTTCTACCGTAATCAGATTCCTTATACGCCATGGCATAACGGATCATTCAGCCTTATGGCAGACTATAAAGACTGGAGTTTCAATTACAGTGCCATCTATGTGGGGAAACGGTATGATGTGAACCAGGATAATATTCAGTACAATTATGTGCAGCCCTGGTATACCCATGATCTGTCTGTTCAGAAGAAATTCAACTGGGCAAATCATCAGTTTAAAGTGAGCCTGGAGATGAATAATATCTTCAATCAATACTATGATGTAGTGATCAACTATCCGATGCCCGGAAGAAATTTTAAACTTATTCTAAACTTCACCCTATGAGAAAACTAAACTTTTATTTTTTATTTCTTGTATTGGCTTTTCTTACTTCATGCCGTACCGATGATATCATCGTACGTCAGGAAGTGGTAGAAGGATTACCTTCAGAAAATACCGCAATAAAAGGATTCTACATGTTGAATGAAGGGAATATGGGAAGTAATAAATGTACCCTTGACTTTTTCGATTATACCAAAGGAACCTATTACAGGAATATCTATGCGGAAATCAACCCGAATGTAGTGAAAGAGCTGGGGGATGTAGGAAATGATATCAAAGTCTACGGCAGCAAACTGTATATTGTCGTCAATGTTTCCAACAAAATTGAAGTACTGGATGCCAGAACGGCTAAACGAATTACTTCCATTCCGTTGCAGAACTGCAGGTATTTAGCCTTCAAAGACGGAAAAGCCTATGCCAGCAGCTATGCAGGACCTGTAGCGATCAATCCCAAAGCCCCTAAGGGAAAAGTAGTGGAAATTGATACCGCTTCTCTTGCTATTCAGCGTGAAGTTGTCGTAGGATATCAGCCCGAAGATATGGAAATCGTAGGGAATCAATTATTTGTTGCCAATTCCGGAGGCTATAAAGCTCCCGATTATGATAATACCATTTCTGTAATAGATTTAAACAGTTTTACGGAAATCCGGAAAATAGATGTTGCCATCAATCTTCATCACATTAAGAAAGACAATTATGGGGATCTGTATGTGAGTTCAAGAGGAGATTATTATACAGTTCCTTCCAGTTTATATCTGGTAGACGCCGCAACAGGAATGGTGAAAAAGGACTTCCATCTCGCAGTAAGCGAAATGACGATTGTGAATGATAAACTTTATTTCTACGGAAATGAATTCAATTACAATACCCACAGCTATAAAAAAACCTTCGGGATCATAGACGTGAAAACCGAAGAGATTATTGCCAACCACATTTTTGATCAGGAATACGAGAATGCGATTAAAACACCTTACGGAATCGCAGTTAACCCAATCACAGAAGATATCTATATAACGGATGCCAGAAATTACGTATCCATGGGTTTTGTGTATTGCTTTGATAAAAACGGGCATTTCAGATGGAAGACAGAAGGAGGGAATATTCCTGCCCACTTCGCTTTTTTATACAAATAATCAAATTTTAAGAAATGAGAAGAAATACCTTTACTTATTTAAAAATCGGGGTTTTATCATGCCTTCTTGCAGGAGTGACAGCCTGTAAGCATAATGATGAGGACGAGTTTACATTTAGCGGACTCGATGATTCCTATTCTATTGAGCGGTTAAAAGTTCTGACCATTCCTACCAATGCTTCAGGATCCGTTACATGGAGCATCAATGATTCTGTTATCTCCCAGAGTTCAGCGCTTGAGTTTATCAGCCCGAAGGCAAATGCCTATCCTCTGACTTTAAAAATCAATAATAAAGGAAACGAACAGGTTTACCATTCTAAAATAGTCGTTACCAAAGAAAAAGTACCTTACAGTAAATATATTGCCAAAGTATTGGATTTTCGGCCTGCTGTAGGACAGTTTATGAATGAAATCCCCGAATATACTCCCGGGAATACTGCTGCCAATATGCTTCAGAAAGCGAACGAATCTCTGGTGGGAGGGAACTCTACCATGATCAGTCTGGGAGGCTATGGCGGATACGTTGTTTTCGGTTTTGATCATACTGTTCCGAATCTTAATGGAAGAGACTTTAAGGTTCTTGGCAATGCATTCTTTGGAAATGATGCCAGTGAGCCGCGTTCAGGATCCTGTGAACCGGGAATCATTATGGTGGCCTACGACAGAAACAAAAACGGTAAACCCGATAATGATGAATGGTACGAAATTGCCGGTAGTGAATATTTCAAAAACACAACCGTAAAAAATTACAGCATTACCTATTATAAGCCCGATGAAAACAAACCTCCGGTCCCCGGAAGCGAATTCTGGCAGACCGATGTGGAATATATCAAATGGACCGATAACCTCGGGAATAAGGGCTTTAAAACAAAAAATACATTTCACGCACAGAGCTATTATCCTTTATGGTTCGCAGATCCTTCTTACAGCTTTTCGGGGACCAGGCTGGCCAACAATTTTTATGATCAGAACGGTGACGGATCCTATTGGGTAGGAAAATCATATGAATTCGGATATGCAGATAATGCACCGAATAACGATGAGGCCTCCAATATCGATATTTCCTGGGCTGTAGACAGCAGTGGAAGGTATGTGAAACTTCCGGGTATCGATTTTATGAAAATATATACCGGAGTCAACCAGGAAGCCGGCTGGCTGGGTGAAGTTTCCACAGAAGTTGCGGGAGCGTATGATTTACATCTCAAATAATAATTCAACAATACAATTTATTTAATTTAATAGAAAATGAAAAAGTTTTATGTTTTTATCATACTTTTTCTGTTTGCATGTTTATCAAATGCACAGATAAAAGTTCAGGGTGTGCCCCGAAATGATATTTCAGGGATCAGTAAGCTGAATACCACTACGATCAGTTTTTCTGATATTCAGTATTGGGTAGGTTCAGGATCGAACCAGGCTGCTTTTGTGGTACAGTGGAATGACAGTAAGAATCCTGATGCTCTGGTATGGGGATTTAAATGGGATGGAAATGCCACAGGAGAAGATATGCTGAAAGCTATTGCCAAAGCAGATCACAGATTATTTACACTGCTTTATCAGGGAACGCAATTCGGATCAGCGGTCGGAGGAATAGGTTTTGACCTGAACGGGCAGAATACCAATGCACTGATCAAAAGCGGGAATACCACTTATCCCCTGTATCCGGTGAATGGTTTTGTAAATACAACGGCATATGATTTTGACAGCTACACAATTATGGATGCCGCAAATGATCACTGGCAATCCGGATGGACTGTCAACGGATACTGGTCTTACTGGGTAAAAAATCCTGCCGATGCAGATTTTGGATATTCTAATGTAGGGGCTTCTTCACGTACATTGGAAAATGGCTCATGGGATGTCTGGAATTTTAACGTCGGATTCAATGAAACTCCGGTTTCATCAACAATTACTCCGGTTTCCCCATATGTAACTGCCACCAACTTTACCAACGGATATTTTTTGGTGAATGAAGAATGGTTTGGCCATACCAACGGTTCTGTAAACTTCATCGACAATAATGGGCAGATCAATTACCGTGTATACAGCAATGTAAACAATAACCAGGCTTTCGGAGCAACCACGCAATATGGAACGATCTACGGAGACAAATTCTATTTTGTATCCAAACAGGCTGCTGACGGAGGAGATACCCAATATACCCCTGGTGGGAGATTGGTAGTTGCCAATGCTCAGACCATGCAGAAAATTGCTGGTTTCAACAATATTGGAGGTGGTGACGGAAGATCATTTGTAGGAGTGAACGAACATAAAGGATATATCGGTACTTCTACCGGAATCGTACTCTTTAATATCGACAATATGCAGGTAGGTACTCTGATTGCCGGAACAGGAGGCAGCGGTCAGATAGGAAATATGATCCGTACCTCACAATATGTATTTGCAGTAAAACAAAATGTGGGAATTTTGGTGATTAACCCCAATACGGATACTGTAGTAAGTACTATTGCCGGAGGTTTCTACTCCGTTGTTCAGGCTAAAGATGGAAGTGTCTGGGGAATTCAGGAACAGAAGCTTGTCAATATCAATCCCACTACTTTTGCCACACAGGAGTATAATATTCCTACCACCAAATATTTCGGAGATTGGGGTGCATGGAATGCAGGCAGGTTTACAGCAAGTAATAAAGAAAATGCTTTATACTGGATCAATTCAGTAAGCGCATGGGCTTCAGGATCACAGATTGTAAGATTTGATGTTACGGCTAAAACATTTAATGAAAACTTTGCCGCTATTCCGGGACAGACAGGTCAGTATAAGCAAATTCCTTATGGTGCGGCACTTCGTGTAAATCCTGCTACCGGAGAACTTGTTTTGAATACAACGGAAAGCGGATATGGGGCTCACTTTCAGAAAAACTGGATTCATACCTACAATATGTCAGGCACTCTTACCAACACCAAAGTTTTGAATGATTACTATTGGTTCCCTTCCATAGCAGTTTTTACCAATAATTCGGTTCCTGTTGTAAGCAATACTCTGCCTTCGCAGGTTACAGCCGGAAGTACTACAAGCATTGATTTGAAATCCATAGTTTCAGATGCAGATAATATGGAAATATCAGTTGTAAAATCGATCAGATCAAACAGCAATCCTGCGGTAGTTTCTGCTGTGATTAATACTGATGATGAACTGGTTCTGTCGCCACTTGCTTCAGGAACATCTGATATTGTGCTTAGCTTTAATTCAAATGGTAAGATTGTGGAGAAAACGCTTACCGTGAACAGTACGACATCTACTTTAGCTACTGCTGAAGTTAAAAAACTTGAATTCAGTATCTATCCGAATCCGGTTATCGATATACTTTATATCAAAACACAGGAGAAAATCCAGAACGTTTCCATTTATGATGCTTCAGGCAGAACAGTTAATGCACCGCTGAACAACGGCCAGGTCAATATGAGTATGCTGCCAAAAGGAATGTATATCCTGAAAGCGGTAACTGATAAAGCGGTATATCAGCAGAAACTGATTAAAAAATAATTATAAACACCACTTATCTTATTTTATATAGCCCCGGCCAATACATTGGCCGGGGCGTTTTATTGTAAAAATGGGTAGGTACATATTCTAAATGAAACCGGCAGACTTTTAAGTCTGCCGGTTCAGGTCTCTCGTTTATTTAATAATAATTTTTCTGGAGTAGGTTTTGCCTTCTTTCGTCTTAAGATTCATAATGTAAACACCATCCGGCTGTCTGGTCTCAAATGTATTGGATTTGAGTTGGGTGCGGAATACCTCTTTTCCTGAAGTATTGGTCAGAGTAACTTCAGAACCTTCTGCAGGAATATTTTTGTCAAGAGTGATCTGCCCGCCTTCATGATGTGCCGTAAAGTTGATATACGGATCTTTGTACTGATATCCATAATACACCCTAAGCTCACCACCAAGGCTCAATAGTCCTGCGTTGGCATTGATCTTAATACGGTCAAACGGAATATTCATGGTAAGCTCAATCTCCCCTTTGCTCGGATCACCGGCGTTAAGCTTCAGGATATTATTGTTGAGGTTGGTATAGTCATTATTCGAAACATCTCCATTGAATGTTTCAATAGATACCCCTCCCAGAACCTGGGCAGTAAGGGGAGTACCATTTGAACCGATCCCGATCACAAGCTTATTGGTGTTATTATTGATATTGCTGGCAGGAAAGATCAGTGTCTGTTCCGTTCTTGCCAGTAATCCTATGGAAACCTGTAGCGTAGAATAATCGTTTTCGTTACTTCCTATGGCATTCAGAGGATTCAATACTCCACAGCCGATACAGATGCCGTATACCTGGCTGGTTTGGTTGTTTGCATAAATTTTGGTAATCTGTGCCGAAGACACAGCACTCATCAGGAACAGGAAAGATGCAGACAGAGCTGCTTTAATTGCATGCTGTCTCACTAATAAATTGTTTTTCATAGGGGTAAAATTTTAAGATTTAGTTTTTTGTAAAATTACACATAAATTGATTATGTTAGTTACTTTATTTCAATTTTTGGTGATATTTAAATATTTGTATTATATAAAATATATTTATTGTTTTTTATTTAATTTTTGCTTTATTGACTCTTAAATACCCTAAAAAAAACCGGCAGACTTTCAATCTGCCGGCTGTGGATATCATTTATTTAACAATAATTTTACGCGAATAGGTTTTACCATCTTTCGTCTGAACAGTCATAAAGTAAATTCCTTCCTGCTGCCTGGTGTCAAATGTTTTTGCTCCCAGCTTTGTGCGGTATACTTCTTTTCCGGAAAGATTGGTAAGAGCTACTTCAGCACCTTCCAGCGGAATATTGGCGTCAAGGGTAATCTGTCCCGCCTGGCTGTGAGCCATGATATTGACTAATGGATCCTGGTAAGCGTAATAAATTCTGAATCCTCCTCCAAGGCTCAGCACTCCTCCCGTTAAGCCTATCCTGATTCCGTCATAGGGTTTTTCAGGTTTGAATTCCACTGTACCTCTGTTAGGAGTTGCTCCCAGCTTAAGAAGGCTTACATCAATTGTTCTGCGGTCTTCATTGGAAGTTCCGCCATTCATGGTTTCAAGAGTTACCCCACTTAATAATTGTACAGATAAAGGAATGTTGTCTGTCCCGATGCCTACTACCAGTCTCGTATCTGATCTCAGATCAGGGAAGATTAAGGTTTGCTGGATACCGCCTAATAATGCAGTTCCCAATACCATCGTTGAGTAATCATCCTCATTGTTCCCGATTGCATTGAGTGGGTTTTCTACACGGCAGCCTAAACATGCTACTCCGAATACCCCGGAGCTTTGGGCGTGGGAATAAATTCTGTTTTGAGCAAATGATAAAGTGCCGGTTGAGATCAGAAACAAAGCAATGAATGCTGCTTTAAATGAGCGTTGCTTTCTCAAAAGTAAATTAAATTTCATGTTATTTATAATTTGGATGAATAGTTTTAGTCAAATTTAAGGATTAAAAGGAATAGTAAAAAATAATATTTCCATTTTTGGTGATTATTTTAATTTTATTTCTATTTTAATAAAATATAAAATGATTTTGTGTAAAAATTATTATTAAATAACTGGTAATGTGAATTTTTTTATTACAAATAAAAACGAGGTAGTTTAGACAGGTACAAGAGTTGGAGGATGCTATTGTTTATATTGACGGAATTGAAATTAACGCAAAGTTTCTATCATCCTTAAAAAACAAACATTCAAATGACCTTTCTTGCGTTTTTTAATCTTTATTTTACTTAGCAAAAATAGTGTACGTTTTGTGCTGCTCCCCAGCTTTTGAACCTGATCCGAAGTTTCTTCAGTTCATAAGAATCTTTTGCTCCCGGAATACAATATTGAAATCATTTTCAGGTATTTTCACTCAACAGAATCTTGTAGCGATCCCCAATTTTTGAACCTGGCTATCTGAAAAATAAGAAAATAATAATTTAAAGCGTTCGTAATCGCTTACCATAATGTAAAGAAACAGCACTGAATATTTTACCAACTTTTTGAGACTGACCAAAAAAAATATGTAATAGGAAAGTAAAACAGTTGGGAATAAAAGAATATATAAACGAAAAAAGGACTTTCGAAAAAGTCCTTTTTGGTAGCCCGTAGGGGAATCGAACCCCTCTTACCAGAATGAAAATCTGAGGTCCTAACCGATAGACGAACGGGCCCTCTATCTTCCATTACCGAAGTAATGTGTTAGCTTTGTTTTTATAAGTGTCAACTCTTAGTTTGTAGCCCGTAGGGGAATCGAACCCCTCTTACCAGAATGAAAATCTGAGGTCCTAACCGATAGACGAACGGGCCGGTTAGATTGTTTTAAAAGAATAGCTTTTCTACTTTATCTTTAAAAAACCACTGATTGTATACAGTGGCTTTTCAAGATATCAGTAGCCCGTAGGGGAATCGAACCCCTCTTACCAGAATGAAAATCTGAGGTCCTAACCGATAGACGAACGGGCCAGCTATGCTTTTACGCTAATTTATTAACGTGTTTTGTCAATTTGCTTTTCAAGTTAGCAGCTTTGTTCTTGTGGATAATGTTTTTCTTAGCTAATTTATCCAATAAAGCGATAACCTTCGGCAGTTGTTCTGTAGCAGCAGCTTTGTTCTCTTCATTTCTTAGAGCTTTCAATGCTGTTCTAGCAGTCTTGTGATAATATCTGTTACGAAGTCTTCTAGTTTCGTTTTGTCTGATTCTCTTTAGTGCTGATTTATGATTTGCCATATCGTTCAAATGTGAGTGCAAAACTATAAACTTTTTTTTAAACTACCAAATTTATTTTTAAAAAATTTAATTTTCTTCTGATAGATACTTTCTGAGTTTATTTATTGCCTGTTCTATTTTTAAATTTTCTTGTTCTTTTTCTAATTTTTTGATCGTATTTCCCAGCATGATCAGTGCATTGTTCCATTCTCCAGTGGTATTGGTGAAAGTAAGTCCGTCAATTGTTACTTCAAAAGCAACCCTTTCTCCAGTCCTGTAAAGTCGGAAACTGATTTTATCATCTCTGCCTGTAATCCCGTCTTCATTGATTTGTAAATCATAACTTTTTGGGTTAGAGTGGATTTTCTTAAAAAGCAATTTCGCTTCTTGTATCTTTAAATCCGGCATGATATAAAATTTGGTAGCCTGTAGTCAACTACAAACAATGATTTATCAATAATATTTTTCATCTGTGTTGCCATATCCGGGTGACCGATTATGGCTAAAATTTTTTTGCAAATATAATGCTTTTGTCATATATAATGGAATACGAATCAATTTTTACAGTAAAAATAAGTGGATTTCTATCACAGCAGGGAGTAATTACCATATTTTCAGAATGCTATAATGCAGCGCTGTTTGTCATTTTATCAGGGCTGTCATCAGATATTTAATGTATATTCTTTATATTACTGTAAGAGTATCCTGAATAATTCTGGACCAGTTGTAAAAGTTGCGGGATACTATTATTTATATTGATGAAAATTGAATTAACGCAAAAGTTTCTATGACCTTATTTCTATTCCTGAAGGTGCAAAGAATGGAATCAATGATTCGTGGATACAAAAAAAATAGTGTACGTCTTATACTGTTCCCCGGTTTTGGGAACCTGATCTATGATTCTGATCGTAAAGAAGAGAAGGAAACAGACATAAAAAAACCTTTAACGAATCCGTTAAAGGTTTTGTAAAGGTAGCCTATAGGGGAATCGAACCCCTGTTGCAAGAATGAAAATCTTGAGTCCTGACCACTAGACGAATAGGCCAAATTTTGAGGTTGCAAAAGTAAAAATTAACTTTTAAACTTCAAAATTATTTTTTTAAATTATTTATATATTTTCTGTATTACGGTGTTTTTGATGCCTTTAGCCTCAAGTTCTTTTTGAAGTTTTACAGCATCCTCCAAAGTATATACTTTTCCATAGGTATAGTAAAATACGCCGTTGTCTTTATTTCTTTCCACATCTTTCAGGTTCTGAACGATGTAAGAATTTCCGTTCAGCTTATCCCCTGCATAAACTTCTATGGTATAATATCCCATGCTGATTCGCTGGTTAGGCATGAAACCTACGGCAAAGGCATTTCTGAATCCGGCATCTTTGGCTGTTTTAAGATTGATGTCTTTTACAGAAGCCATATTGGTGACTGCATAGTAATATTTGTACTGTCCGTTTTCTTTAATGGTAAGAATATAGCTCAATCCTTTAAGGGCAGGATCATTTTCGTTGTATTTCGTAGGAGAGCTCATCAGTAGGATTCTGAAATCATTTTTCAGCGGAACTTCTGCCGGCTTTTCAGGTTCCTGCTTTTTGATGGCAATAGATCCTCCGGTTTTTCTGTCAATGGCTTTCTTATAATCAATAATGGCATTGTAGATACTCTCTGCAATTTCGCTCTGTCCTTTTTCCGAAGCAATATAGTGGCTTTCTTCCGGGTGATTGATGAATCCGGTTTCTATAAGCACAGAAGGCATGGCATTCATACGGAGAACGTGAAGATTCTTCTGGAAAACTCCTCTGGAAAATCTCTTATCTTTATTCACAAAGTTATCTTCTACCAATCCTCCCAAAAGAAGACTTGATTCCAGATATTTGCTCTGCTGAAGTTTCAGTGCTATTAAAGATTCCGGGGAATCCGGGTTGTAAGATCCGAAGATCTGCTTATCTTTTTCATCCAGAAAGATCACGTCATTTTCTCTTTTGGCTACCTCAAGGTTCTCGTTATTCTGGTTTGGCCCCTGTACATAAGTTTCCGTTCCGTAGGCTGTAGGTCTTGCTGAAGAATTACAGTGAATAGATATGAACAGGTCTGCTTTACTTCTGTTGGCCAGGTTGGTTCTGTCAGACAGGGAAGGGTATTCATCAATTTTACGGGTGTATATTACCTTGAAGTCTCTGTTTTTTTCAAGCATGGCTCCCACCTTTAAGGTAATGGCAAGCGTAATATCTTTTTCTGCGATTCTTCCTATGTCTGAATAGGTCCTGTTGGCCCCGTGATCACTTCCTCCGTGTCCTGCATCCAAAACAAGGGTAAACTTCTTCTGAGAGAAAATAAAGTTGCTGATAAGGATAAGGAGAAATGATAAAATTATTTTAAAATTTTGTTTGTGCATCTTACAGTTATAAAAATTATATTAATTTTGGGCCTTAATTATATAGAATAAAATTGGCCAAAACCGTCCTCAAAAATATATTACAAATTTTAATTATCCTAATTTTTAACAATTTTTTAGCACAGAAAACTCCTGAAAAATTGCCTAAAAATGCGGTTAATGATACTATTTCCAAAAAGGATACCATAGTTGTAAAAAAAGAAACGTTGGATGATGTTCTCCGTACAAAAGCGGACGACCAGCGCAGAGACATCCCTAAAAAGATGACATTCCTGAATAAGAATGCACAGGTAAAATATCAGGATATGCAGATTGATGCAGATTATATCTCCATTGATGATAATAAAAACCTGATCTACGCCAGAGGAAAGCAGGATTCTTTAGGAAAGATCATCGAACCTGTAATTACGACCCAGGCAGGAAAGAAATACGAAACCAACGAATTCAGTTATAATACGAAGACTAAGCAGGCCATCGCCTTCAATGCAAGAACTGAAGAAAGTGAAGGAGTGATCATTGCCAAGAAAACAAAAAAATATAACGATTCTGTTTTCGCAATGGTAAAAGCAGATTATACCACAGACGATTATTTTATCAAGAAAAAAGATACGGCTGCGGATTACTTTATGAGAGCTTACAACATCAAGCTTCTTAAAACCAAAACGAAATCCCAGATCGTTACCGGCCCTATTCAGATGTTTATAGAGCAGGTACCTACGCCTCTTTACCTTCCATTTGCCATCTTACCGTTTTCAGATAAAAGAGCAGCAGGTATTCTTATTCCCAGTTTCGGGGAAAGGGAAGATGTAGGTTTCTTCCTGAACGGGATAGGTTATTATCAGCCGATCGGGGAACATTTTGACCTTAAAGTCCTTGCTGATATTTATACGAAAGGAAGCTGGAACCTGCGTCCGCAGATGAATTATCAGAAGAAATACCGCTATTCCGGAACCTTCAATGCAGATATCGGAACCATGGTGAGAGGGATCAAAGGATTGGAAGATTATACCAGAAACAGTACATACAGGATCAACTGGACGCATTCACAGGATGCAAAAGCCAATCCATTCCTTACATTCAGTGCTTCCGTAGACATTGTAAGTACGAAATTCTACAACAATCCACTGAACAACAATTATATTTTCAATCAGAATGTATTGAATACCCAGCAGAACTCTACGGTAACGCTTACCAAAAGATTTCTGAAACTTCCGGTAACAATTACGGGAACAGCCTCTTATTCCCAGAACTTTGCCACCGGATTGGCAGACCTTCGTCTTCCGCAGATGAACGTAGCAGTGAATCAGTTCTACCTGTTCAAATCAAAAACAGGAGTAAGATCAGGGCTTCTTGAAAATATTACCGTCAATACAGGATTCAACCTGACCAATTTTGTGAATACTCAGGAAAATGAGCTCTTTAAAAAAGAAATGTGGGATAAAATGCAGACCGGGCTTAAAAATAATATTGCCATTGCAACCAATACCACACTGGCGAAATATTTCACATTCAGTTTAAGTGCCAATATTGACAATGCCTTAACGACCAAAACGCTGAACAGGTATTATGATCCTGTAAAAGCAGTTACAGTAGATGAAATCAATAAAAAGTTTGCCGGATATTCTACTTTCTCTACTACGGCAAGTATCCAGACGACCCTTTACGGGCAGATGGATTTTAAAAAAGGATCTGCTATTGAAGCAATCAGACATATGGTGACTCCAAGTATCGGGTTTACCTATTCTCCCGACTTCTCCAGTCCTAATTTCGGATACTATAAAAACTATTATAATGCGAACGGAGCCCTTACCCCATATTCTATTTTTGAGAAAGGTATTGTGGGAAGTCCTCAAAGCGGAATGGTGGGAGCTCTGGGTTTCAATATCGGAAACAACGTAGAAATGAAAGTCAGATCTAAAAGTGATTCTACGGGAGTAAAGAAGGTTAAGATCTTCGAATCTTTGAACCTTTCAGGGAATTATAACTTTGCGGCCAAAGATCACCCATGGTCAATTATTACCATCAACGGGCAATCTTCATTCCTTAACGGTAAACTGACGGTTAATACGAGTCTTTCCCTTGATCCGTATAAAATTGAATTTATTCCGGGACAGGACACAGGAATCAGAACAGAAAAATTCGGGGCCTTCAGTGTACAGGGATTCAACGTACAGATGTCTTATCCTCTGAGCAGCGAAATTTTTGGAGAGAAAACGGAATATGCTAAAAAGTATTCTAAAAAAGGAGAAGTCCGGAATGAGAATTACTATTTTGATGATGATAATTATGCCCATTTTGATCAGGCCTGGACTTTGAATATCAATGCCAACTATGCCTACTCAAAAGGACTGAACAGATTTGGAAGCAAAATTGCATCCGTAGGTCTTGACGGAAGTATCAAGCTTACCCCTTTCTGGAATATCAACGGTAGTACACACTATGACCTCGTGACCAAGCAGCTGGCTTATACAAGAATCGGTTTTGCCAGGGATCAGCGAAGTTTTACCATCAATTTCAACTGGGTTCCTTTCGGTCAGTATAAGGTATATGATTTCTTTATCGGGATCAAAGCCAATATCTTAAGTGATGCATTGAAATATAAAGACAGAAGCTTTACACAGCCGAATGCACCTTTCTAATATCAGATTGGCATTTGAGAATATAAATTTTATATTTGCAACCAAAATAAATTCTAACTAAATTACCGTTTAGAAAGTAGATGGTGATTGTATAAGATCAAAAAAATTAAATATCCGCTATGAAACAAGTAATCAACACAGTGAACGCTCCTGCAGCAATCGGGCCTTATTCACAAGCTAATATGGCAAACGGAGTATTGTATATCTCCGGACAGATTCCTGTAGATCCTGCAACTGGTAAACTGGTAGAAGGAATTGAAAAAGAAACGCACCAGGTAATGAAAAACCTTGAAGCAATTCTTACAGAAGCCGGAATGACTTTTAAAAACGTTGTAAAGGCTACAATTTTCCTTAAGAGTATGGATGATTTTGCTGTAATGAATGATATTTATGCGTCTTATTTAGATGCGGAAAGCTATCCTGCACGTGAAACGGTACAGGTGTCCTGCTTACCTAAAAATGTGGATATCGAAATCTCTATGATCGCACATCAGGATTAATGAATTTTATAAGAAATACAATTGCGGTGCTTGTAGGCCTTGGGATAGCCGGGCTTATTATTACTCTTGGTATAAGGGCTTTTCCGCAATGGGTAACTTTTGAAGCGTTTGCTCCTTTCGAGCATTGGCAAAGGTTTCTTTTCAGTATGAAAGATGATAAGGCATTTTTCGGTTTCCTGCTGTTTATTTCCGGACTGGGAACAACAATAGGAGGGGTGGCAACAGCTATTATCGTTAAATATGCCAAAGTAGCCTATGCTATTCTGATTGGCTTTATCATGCTTTTCATTGCGATGTTGGATGTTATTATTTTCCCTTATCATCCTACATTTTATAAGATTTCCATCTTCCTTACTTTCTTCCCGTTTTCATGGATCGGGGGTAAGATCGTAGAAGTGATCTACGAAAGAAACAAGAAGAAAATGATCGCTGAAAAAATGAATAAACCTAAATAAAAAAATAAAATAATAAAAAAACGCTGCAGATATCTGCAGCGTTTTTTTATTGACAGGTCAACTGTTGTTCAGTGCCTGATTAAGGCATTTTAAATCCTTTTGTATAAATTCTTCCGTAGTCATCTACAAACTTCACCTGTACATTCCCCTGATATTTATCCAGGATCTTTTCTACATCTTTTTGTGAGTTGACCGGTTTTCCGTTAATCTCAATAATGATATAATTGTCTACAATCCCGATTTTAGCCATTTCGCTGCCTTCAGAAACGTTTTTGGCAACTACACCGCTGTTCAGCCCGTATTCTGTTTTGAATCGCTCGGTAAGAGGTTCAAACTCCGATCCGATTTTTTCGGTTACGGAAAGATCAGCTTTGGTTTTTGTAGATGTTCCTCCTTTCTGGTCCTTCAGCGTTACGGTAGTTGTATTTTCTTTACCATCTCTTAAATAGGTGACAACAACTTTGTCTCCCGGACGCTTGCTTCCGATAGACATAGACAGGTCAGCGAAGTCTGTCACTGCATAGCTGTCAACTTTGGTAATGATATCTCCTTTTTTCAGTCCTGCATCCTCGGCACCGCTTTTCTCACCGAATCCTGTGATATAGATTCCGGAACCTACTTTAAGGTTGGTTTTAAACTGTCTGTTGTATCCTGCCACCAACTGATCATTGGATAGATCTAATGACTGAACACCCAGGAAGCCTCTCTGTACAATTCCGAATTTCTTGATGTCTTCAACAATTTTTCTTGCCAGGTTAGCAGGAACAGCAAATCCGTATCCCTGATAGTATCCTGTAGTAGACTGAATCGCAGAGTTGATCCCGATAAGGTCTCCGTTGGTATTCACCAATGCTCCTCCGGAGTTCCCAGGGTTGATCGCAGCATCGGTCTGAATAAAGCTTTCAATAGGATTGGCTGCTTTACCCTGGCTTCCCAGGATTCCGATTCCTCTTCCTTTAGCAGAGACAATACCTGCCGTTACGGTAGAATTAAGCCCAAGCGGGTTTCCTACGGCAAGCACCCATTGTCCTACTTCAATATTGTCTGAGTTCGCAAAATTCAGGTAAGGAAGACCTTTTTCTTCAATTTTCAGTAACGAAATATCTGTGTTAGGGTCGGTTCCTACCAAAGTAGCGATATATGATTTTTTATTGCTCAACACAACCTCCAGCTTATTGGCACCTGCCACAACGTGATTGTTAGAGATAATATAACCGTCCGGAGAGATGATTACCCCTGAACCCATTCCTGATGGCATATTATCAGGAGCCTGCTGTTGCTTTTGTCTCTGCTGGCCTCTTCCTCCGAAAGGATCTCCGAAGAAAAAGTCAAACAGATCCTGCTCTGAAGCTCTGCTGGATGTTCTGCTTTGATAATTTTTAATGGTCACTACAGCCGGAACAGTCGTTTTGGCTGCTTTTACAAAATCATCGCCTACTGCTCCTGTATTCATTCCTACAAATGAAGCTGTAGGTGCTGCTGTTGTGAAATAAGACTGATCTCCATTGTTGGAACCGTGTCCGAAATATTGTATAGCTCCAACGGTAGTAGCTCCTGAGATAACTCCAACTACTGCAAATGGTAATAGTTTTTTTAAAGTACTCTTCATTGTATATCTTTCTTGTTTATTAATTAATTTCTTTTTTATGTTTTTGAGTAAACAAATTTAATGTTAAATAAGTAAGCAATTAGTATGCTATGTTTCAATTTTAACTAAAATTTAACTGCTATTATGTCATTTTATACATTATGTCATAATGTTGATGTCATAGTTAACAAAACTTAAAAAAATATTAAAGAATCTACGGTAGATACTGCAGCCTGTTAAATCTGTAACAATTGTTCATTTTTATCATTACTTTCCTATTTCTGAATCCTTCACTACCGCTTGTTTGTCCTTATCATTACCGCCTATAAATATACTTAATTAAAAATTCCTATCTTTGCAAAAATTATTTTTCTCACTTAAAACGTTTATAGCATGCAACTGTATAACACCTTAAGCGCAGAAGAAAGAGCTCTACTTATTGATGAAGCTGGTAAGGAACGCCTTACATTGTCTTTCTATGCGTATGCCAAAATTGAAGATCCCAAAAAATTTCGTGACGACTTATTTATAGCCTGGAATGCCCTTGATGCTCTTGGCCGTATCTATGTGGCCCATGAAGGAATCAATGCTCAGATGAGTGTTCCTGCAGATCAGTTTGAGGCCTTCCGGGATACGCTTGAAGTATATGACTTTATGAAAGGGATCCGTTTGAATGTAGCGGTGGAGCAGGACAATCATTCCTTTCTAAAACTGACCATTAAAGTCAGAAACAAAATTGTGGCTGACGGCCTGAACGATGAAACTTTTGATGTAACCAACAAAGGAGTTCATTTGGGAGCAAAGGAATTCAACAATATGCTTGAAGATCCGAATACCATCGTTGTTGACTTCAGAAATCACTACGAAAGTGAAGTAGGACATTTTGAAGGAGCTATTACTCCTGATGTGGAAAACTTCAGAGAAAGCTTACCGATCATCAACGAACAGCTGCAGGATTTTAAAGAAGATAAAAACCTTTTGATGTATTGTACAGGCGGAATCCGTTGTGAGAAAGCCAGTGCGTATTTTAAACATCAGGGATTTAAAAATGTATTCCAACTGGAAGGCGGAATCATTGAATATACCCGTCAGATCAAAGAAGAAGGAATTGAAAGTAAATTCATCGGTAAAAATTTCGTATTTGACCACAGATTAGGGGAAAGGATTACGGATGACATTATCGCACAATGCCACCAGTGTGGAAAACCGTGTGATAATCATACCAATTGTGCCAATGATGCCTGTCATCTTTTATTTATCCAGTGTGATGAGTGTAAAGCTGCCATGGAGAATACATGTTCTACAGAATGTCTTGAAACAATTCATTTACCTTGGGATGAACAGGTGAAACTGAGAAAAGGCCTTCAGGTAGGAAATAAAGTATTCAGAAAAGGAAAATCTGATGCGCTGAAGTTTAAAAATTCAGGGGATCTTCCTAAAGCACCTTTGGCAAAAGCTGAAACCAAAAACATCCGCCAGAAAATAGCAGTTAAGAAAGTATTGCTTGGAAAGGCCGAGCATTATTATTCAAAATCAAAAATTGCACAGTTCCTGGTTGAGAATGGTGAACTTTCGGTAGGAGATAAAGTTTTGATTTCAGGACCTACAACCGGTGAGCAGGAAGTGACCATTACCGAAATCTATGCAAACGGAGGTCCATGTGAAACTGCAAAAGCAGGAGATCAGATCACTTTTGAACTGCCGTTCAGAGTTCGTTTGTCTGACAGATTATATAAAATTGTATAAGCTGTAAGGAAGTTTTAAAATAATAAAGCTGCCTTTAAATAATTTAGTCATTATGCTAAAAGCTGAGCTTAGAAAAAAATATATGCAAAAAAGAAAAGCCTTGTCTCGTGATGAGGCTTTCTTGTTATCTGAAAAGATCTTTCAACATTTCATTACTTATTTTAAACCTAAGACAGGGCAGAAGGTGCATATTTTTATCCCGATTGAAAAGTTTAATGAGATTGATACCCAAATCTTCATCCAATATTTTTTAGCACAGAATATCCGAGTATATGTGCCTAAGATCGTGGCGGACAAACTTATCAACATTGAAATTTTTCATGATACCGTGTTTGAAACCAACAGCTGGGGGATTTCAGAACCGGTTTCCAATGAAGATTCCGGTGAAACATATTTTCATTATGTCATTACTCCTTTATTGTATTGTGACAGAAAAGGAAATAGAGTAGGCTATGGAAAAGGTTTTTATGACGGTCTTTTTCAAAGCATCTCACCCGATACAAAAAAAATCGGAGTCAATTACTTTGACCCCGATGAATATATTGATGATGTCTGGGAAAATGACATTCCTTTAGACTATTTGGTTACGCCTACTGAAGTACTGTCTTTTTTAAGCGGCTTGGAATAAAAATCCAGGAAGTAAAACTTAAATTCTTTTTTAAGCTTTGATGTTGACAGCAGGATATACTGTGCATTCTTTTCGAAGCTTCCCAAAGACTTATTCTTGCTGTCAAAATATTCCACATTGAATTTGGCGTAGTCCAGCGTATCCTTTTTGTAGAATTCTTTATAGACGTTCAGGTTGTTTACCTTTACAGATTTTACCTTCATACTGTCAAGTTCCTTGATAAGTCGTTTAAATGTCAAAGAGTCAGGCTTATGGAAGTAGCTTTCCATTTGTGAATAAATGACAGTGTCTATTTCCGTATTTCTGTTTCCGGAAAGGTATAGTGTAGAAAGATCAAGAAGTTCCTGAACCTTCTGTTTGGTAATCGAATTGATGGCCTGCATACTGTCCATTTGTACGGCAGGATAGCTTTTCTCATTATTGCTGTTTCGCAGCTTGTCAAGATCGCTTACTTCTGTTTTTTTATTACAGGCAGCTAATAAAACCAGAAGAATGGTGAAAATTAAAAAGTTATTTATTCTTTTCATCTGTGGAGGTAATTTTAAATTTAATGGAAATGATTTTGCCTTTCGTGTCCTTTTTCATTTCTATTACATTCAGATTTTTTAATGATGTAGTAGGAGTGGTTACAAGCGTAATGTATTTTTGTTTATTGAGGCTTTCAATACCATAGGTGTTATTGTCGTACACCTGATAGATGACCGCATTATTACTGATCAGATTTTCCAGCTGATTTCTTTTCTGTTTGATGAGGGCTACCTGTTCTTCATTGTTGCCGCCTTTGATATCTTTGATAGAGAAATAATAAGCCGCCATTTTATAATCATCCGGTTTGAGCTCTATTTTCTCTTCTTCAGGGGCGTTTTCCAGATTCCTGTTGACTTCCAGAGGCTCGTAGAAAGGAGCGTTGATCCGCATTTTCAGGTTTTTATCTTTTGTGGAATAATAAAAACACTCTCCGGGCTTTATTTTATACATCAAAGGAGATTCGTTTTCCTTGATCACCATTATTTCTAACGTGTTGATCACAGAAACACCTCTGTCTTTGTCTATAAAACAATATTTATAAGTTTTTGAAAAAAGTACATCCTTAAATCCTAAAATTCCGGTAATGGCAATCAAAACTGAAGTGACCAGTGCCCATGCATTCTTTTTAAAGAAATTTTTTCTGGGTTGCGTAGCTAAAATCTCAACATCTCTTTGGATATTCTGATTTGATTTAACTTGTTGGTTGTCAGTATTTGTTTTTTGTAAATCAGTATTTTCGACTGGCTGAATGTCAACTTTTGAAGCCTGAATTTCAGTTTTTAGAAGATCAGGTGCTGAAGAAACGGTTTTTTCCAGTTCACTGATTTCTTCTTCCTCAAGATCTTCATTTTCCTGCAGCAATTCTCCGGCAAAAAGATGCTGTTTCTTAAACTCGTACCATGAGTCATAACCTGCATAAATACTCAATAAATTGAGCATGTCTATTCTTGGTAATTTGGTGACCGGTGAATTTTTAAAATAGGTGTAAAAAGATTTTTCACTGATGTTTCCTTTCGCTTTTTTGCGAAGGTCTTCCTGGAAATATATGATATCTATACCCTTCCACTTGGAAATATCATCCTGTGAAGGGGTATATTCTTTTAAGTATTGACTCTGGACATCCTTTTTTAGCTGTTCAAAGTGTAATAGATCTAAATCTGTCAATTTTTCAAAAAATAATTAAATTGTTGATTATCAGTTATGTTTTTTTGTAAAACTATTTTACAAAGGTATTACAATTATTTTTCATAAACAAATTTTCTAACTGCTCTACCTTTGTCTTGTTCAAATAACAGAACAGAAGAAAATTTTATAAAACAATATTAACAAAATTAAATTTAATTTATTATGAAAAAGTCATTATTCGTAGCTGCTATCGCTGCAATCTCTTTAGTTGCTTGTAAAAAAACTGAAGCTACTTCTACTGAAGGAGCAACTGATTCTGCTGCTGCTCAAGTAGCTGATTCTGCTGCTGTAGTTACTGATTCTGCTGCTAAAGTTGTTGACTCTGCTGCAACTGCTGCTGTAGGTGCTACTAAAGATGCTGCTGCTGCTACAACTGCTGCTGGTGCTGAAGTTGCTAAAGATGCTGCTAAAGGTGCTGCTGACGCTGCTAAAGGTGCTGCTGATGCTGCTAAAGGAGCTGCTGATGCTGCTAAAGATGCTGCAAAAGACGCTGCTAAGAAATAATTCTAGCATAAGCTTAACAATAAAAGAACCGTTTCACCCAGTGAAACGGTTTTTTTGTGCTTTATCATCAACTCTTCTCATGTTATGATAAACCGAAGTGAAGCAATCTGCAAATAATGAGACAAAGTTTTTTGTTTCACAACATACATGGCTATAAGCTGCCGGGAGATTACTGAAGCTTAAAAAAGCAATTATTGATCTCGTATTTATCTAAGGTAAATGTATTATGCTGTTGTTGGCTTTCAGTAATTATGACTGATTGTTACTTTCAGTCTTATTCTTCCAGCTACCATCCTTTATCCTTTCTTCTGCCTCAACGATTCATAGCAGGTAATAGCCACAGCATTGCTCAGGTTCAGGGAATCAATACTTCCGGCCATCGGAATCAGTGTGTTTTTCCCTTTTCCGATCCAGAAATCACTTAAACCTGAATGTTCGGTCCCGAATAATACTGCTGAACGTTGTGTAAAATCTCTTTTATAAAGGTCTTCAGCACTTTCATCCATCAGGGTTGTATAGATATTGAAACGGTTTTTCTGAAGAAACTCCAGGGTTTCCGCATTTTCAGCCTGATAGACTTCCATTCCGAAAAGACAGCCTACACTGGATCTGATGACATTAGGATTGTAAAAGTCTGTTTTTCCGTCTGCCACAATAAGAGCATCCACCCCGAATGCTTCGCAGCTTCTTAAAATAGCTCCAAGATTTCCGGGTTTTTCAACGCCTTCAACAATGATGACCGTAGAGTTATCTTTCGGAATAAATGAAGAAAGGGGTGTTTCTTTTGCCGTGTATACTCCAATGATTCCTTCAGAACTTCCTCTGTAAGCAATCTTTTCATATACTTTTTCACTTACATAATGGATTTTTCCTTCAGGAAGCGTTCCTTTAAAGATGTTTTCACAGACAAAGAACTCCACAGGCTCGAAATTGTACTGAATGGCCCTTTCATTTTCCTGCTGTCCTTCAACTACAAAAACTTTTGATTTTTTACGGAAACGGTTGTCAGTAAGAAGCTTAGTGACATTTTTTATCTTATCGTTTTGAAAACTTTCTATCAACATTCCGCAAAATTATGCAAAATTTATGATTGAATTTCTTTGATTTTGATAAAAAGGCTTTTACCCGTGATCTCAAACGGGGTTTTATTTTTTCTTTTACAATAGATGATAACTACAGTCAGAACGGCGATCGACAGAAATTTATAGAGATTTCCATAGAAATTTCCGGAAACATTTTCTGATACATTAAAGATTTCCCAGTACAGGTTCATAAAGAAATGAAGGAATATGGCAGTCCATAAATTATATTTTGATTCAATATAGGCCCATGCAAAAAATATGGATCCGAGAAATGTAATGGCGAATATTTCAGTAAGCTCTACAAGATCCTGGCTTTGATATAGATGTACCTGTGCAAAAAGTAAAGATCCTGATAATACGGATGATAAAAAGCCCAGCCTGGTAAATCTGTATAATATTCCGATAAGAAAAGCCCGGAAAATGATCTCTTCAAAAAAAGCTGATGAAAGGGTGTTGATAAAGAGGGGCTCCCAATGTATTGTAGGAATTATTTTAAAATGGATCAGATAGCCGATAAGCATAGGAAGAGTACCGGTAAGGGCCAAAGTGAATCCCTGGATCATGGGTTTGTTTAATGAAAACAGATCCGGAATATTTCTTTTGGGGAATAGAATTTTTAAAGTAACGATCAATGGGATCAATGTTATTGTATAAGCAGTCACATGGGCTATGGCCTTGCTGTGAAATATGCTTTTTGAAAAATTCTGGATCGTTTTAAAATAAAAGAAATCGAGGAAATAATAGATTGTAAAACCTAAGATAAAGATGAAAAAGAAGCGGATGTTTTTACTCATGTCTGTTAATTTTGAGCAAAAATGTAGCTTTAAACCGATGCTTTCAAATGAATGTGATGAATGACAAAGAATAGTGACGAATGACAAAAAATATCAATTCTGCTGTTGTAGCTGGGGGATAATTGAAGGAATAAAACTTCTGGAAACAGGAATTTCAAAGTCAATTTCCGGAAGAATCAATCTGTATCCCTGGGCATTTCCCTTGAGATTTGTTACTCTCCCAAGATTCACAATATAAGAGCGGTGACATTTTTTGACAGAACCTGTTTCAATCTGATGTAAAGCATTGGATAAACTTATCCTTATCAGTACTTTTTTTAAGCTGCTATTCTCTAAAAAATAGAATGTACAATAATTTTCCATGGAGCGGACACATAAAAAATCATGCTCTTGGATGGTAAGCTCTGTATTCTGTGCCGTTATTTTTAACAGGTTCTGCTGTAGCCTGGGAATGGAAGCCGTGAGATGCTGGGAAATATTCTGCGCCGTTTTTTCATTGATATTCTTTAAATAGATATACCGTGATAAAATGTATATGACAGAAACTGGAACCCCTACTGCAAGACAATACAGGAACATATAGAAATAATTACCGAGATCCAGGGCTATATGACTTAAGAATAATGAATTGTAAAAATAAGACACAACAGAGCTCAGGAATAGGATGAAAATTATTTTTAAAAGCTCTGAACCCATATTCCAGTTGCTGAAACGGAAAGTCATAAGACTGGTAATGAAAAATGCAGTTCCGAAAATAATGCAATAGGGAAAAAGTAATAAAAACTTATAGGGATGTTGAAAGTTTTCCGTCCCAAAGGGCTGGAAAATGATCAGAAACAAATAGACGGAAATTCCTGCCCCCAGTGAAGAGATGAAAATTTCTCTGAAAGATTCGGACTTCGGATAAGGGTATAATGCAAAAGAAAACATAGGCTCTTTTTTATAGGATCCGGCTCTCAGTTTACCGGGAAACAGGAGACTGTTCCGGGGATTTTACAAGAATAATACTTCCGGTGAAGAGGGAAACGCAGCTTGTTATCCATAGATAATAAGCCGGGCCATAGCCTGTGATAGGGTATTGGTGTCCTGCTTCATCCACCGTTATTTCTCCTACAGATAAAAAACAGAAAGTGAGCGCCAGTGCCAGAAAACTGATTACTGCTGAAACTTTCGGTTTTTTCATCAAAAGAAGAAAAGCACTTATAACAAGAAGAGGATTGGCCATCCATGCGATACCTCCGCCCTGCATTTCTGCCCATCCTAAAAGAAAACAGAATAATCCGGTTACATTATGGTCTTTGGTATAAACAGCATCAAAAGGCAAGGAGATAAAAAAGATAAGAATGCTTATGATAACGATGGTGTATGTTTTTTTCATAGGGCCTGATTTTCTGATGGTTCAATTAAATTACTGTTGTCTATTAGGCTTGGTGGAAGGTCTTTTTTGTTTTTTATCCCCAGGGATCTTAATTTCTGGGTCTGGATCACCAGGTTGTCATTTCCGGTATGGAGCTGCTTGTATGCGTCATTAAATACATTTTTAGCCTGATCAAGATTTCTCCCTACTTTTTCAAGATTTTCAACAAAGCCTACAAATTTATCATAAAGTTTGGCGCCCCGCTCTGCTATTTCCATGGAATTTCGGTTTTGGTACTCCCTCTTCCACAGGTCGGCAATCAGTTTAAGTGAAGTGATCAGGTTGCTGGGATTCAGCAATAGAATTCTTCTCTCATAAGCGTAGTTCCAGAGATTCTGGTCTGCCTGCATGGCGGCAATATAAGCCGGTTCGCTCGGAATGAACATCATGACAAAATCCAATGATTTACCATAATCATCGTAAGCTTTCTGGCTCAGCTGGGTGATGTGGTTTTTGATGGATCCAAGGTGCTGGTTCAGTTTTATGGCATAGAGGTCCGGATCATTTTCGTCAACAAGCTCTGTGAAGGCTGTCAGCGATACTTTGGAATCGATGATGACATTTCTTTCATCCGGATATTTTACCACCGCATCGGGACGCATTTTTTTACCGGAAAATTCAGAAAACAGGGCATTGTTGTCTTCATCACGCAGCTCATGTTCCAGAAAATATTCTCTTCCTTTTACCAGTCCGGATTTTTCCAGGATGCTTTCCAGGATCATTTCTCCCCAGTTTCCCTGGGTTTTGCTTTCGCCTTTTAATGCCCGGGTGAGTTTTTTAGCATCATCGGAGATCTGCTGGTTGAGCTCGGCAAGTTCTTTTACTTTTTCAGCTAGGGAAAAACGTTCTTTATTTTCCTTTTCATAGGCTTCATTGACTTTATTTTTTAAGTCCGCTATTTTTTCCTGGAACGGGTCGAGGATGGTTTTTAAATTATTTTGATTTAAAGCGGTAAACTTTTCTGTTTTTTCCTCCAGAATTTTATTGGCCAGATTTTCAAACTGAAGTTTTGACTCCTCCTGTATTTTAACGATCTCCTCTTTCTGGTTGTTTAAAGACTGCTGAAGGCTCTCGTTCTTTGCCGACAGTTCTGAATTTTTGGCAAAAAGATCCTGTTTCTCAATGATATGGGTGTCTATTTGGGAAGTCTGCTTCAGATTGATCTGTTTTAATTCCTGAAACTGGAGGGTAAGAGAAGAATGTTCGGCAGAGATTTTTGAGAATTCGCTTTTCAGATCGTTCAGCAAGTCCTGCTGTAGCATATTCTGTTCTTTCTCCTGGCTGATCTGCTGATGGAGTTCCTGAATTTTCAGATTGGAATTTTCAAGATCAGATTTGTTTTTGATAAACAGCGTATTGAGCTCATCAAAAGAACTTCTTGAAACCATTGAGGATTTCAGTGCAAAATATAAAATAATTGCGCCCAATATCCCGCCGGCAATAAATCCAATAATTAAATATATCATCTCCATCTTTCAAAATTATGAAAAAAAGCTGGGTGAAAAAATATACTTACAATGCCTGGAAACATAAAATAAGGGTGATCAATGAAAAAGTGTCACAATGAACATGGTTAAATGATAGATGTCTTTTTTTAAAAGGCCGTGCTTATTGCCTGAGGTATCCTTTCTTAATTAGAATCGCTATATTTATAGGAAATTTCCGAAGTATATGAATATTTTGTTGGTAGAAGATGATCAGAGAATCAGCAACTTCCTGATAAAAGGGCTTTCCGAAGCCGGATACAATATGACGCTGGCTGATTCAGGAGAAAAAGCACGGGAACTTATTCATACCTATGATTTTGATATTATTCTGATGGATATTATGCTTCCGGGACTGGATGGAATGCAGCTTACCCAGATCATCCGTTTCAAAGGGAATTATACGCCGATACTGGTCTTAAGTGCCTTAAACAGCCCCGATGATAAAATTAAAATGCTGGATCTGGGAGCCGATGATTATTTATCAAAACCCTTTCACTTTGAAGAGCTGATCTCAAGGATCAAGGCGTTGACCAGAAGAAATAAGCTGAGCTACCAAAAAGAAGATCATTACCTGTCTTGCGGAAATATTACTGTTGATACCGATCTTCATAAAGTGACTCAAAATGACAGAGAGATTGAGTTCTCACCTACAGAATACAAGCTATTCACATTCCTGATGGAGAATAAGAATAAGGTATTGAGCAGGACACAGATCTTACATAAGGTCTGGGGAATTGATTTTGATAACAGCACCAATGTGGTAGATGTTTATATTTCCTATGTCCGCAACAAAATAGATGAAACTGAACATAAGTTTATCCATACGGTAAAAGGAACAGGGTATTTAATTAAAGACTGACCATGACTCTCAGAAACAGGTTTACCCTTATTTCGAGCCTCTCATTCGGCATTGTCTCTATCATCACATCAGCGGTGATATTCTTTGCCTATTATGACAGTACCAAAATCTTTTATTTTGAAAAACTGAGAAATACGGCCCTTATCTCTGCCATTTATTACCTTGAGAAAGATGAGCTCCCGAAAGACAGACACGCACAGATCAAAAAAGAATATAATCACCTTATTCAAAATAACAGGGTGGCGGTTTATAATCAGAACAATGAGGTGACCTTCGGGCATAATCTGCAGGATAAAAATATAAAACCAGCTCACTTACAGGCTGTAAGAAATAATAAGGGCGTACAGTTTATGTCTGATAACCAGTTTTATTATGGGATTTTTTATCCCGACAATCAGGGTGACTTTGTTGTTTTTGTAAAATCTCCGAATGATTCTTTTCAGTCGCAGATCCTGAGACTGGCCATTATTATGCTTTCGGTACTTGTGATGGGATTGCTGGCGATTTATTTTCTGAGCAGATACCTTTCAAAAGTTGTATACAAGCCTGTCTCCAATGTGGTGGAAAGAATTAATAAGGCGGAATACAATAATATCTCAACTGCCATTACGTCAACCAATACCAATGATGAAATTGATGAGCTGATCAAATCTTACAACAAATTGCTGGGAAGGATTTCTGAAAATGTGCTCCTGCAGCAGAATTTCATCAATTATGTTTCCCACGAATTTAAAACACCATTGGCTGCTATTTCCGGAAACCTTGAAGTTTTTGCCCAAAAAGACAGAACTCCTGAAGAGTACCGGAAGGTGGCAAAAGAATCTCTGGATAACGTCTATGAGATTGAAAATATCCTTAATAATCTTTTACTGATGTCAGGAATGACCAAGCTTGAAACTTCCCATAAACAGGTAAGGATAGACGAGCTGGTCTGGAAAATTTATGAAAAACTGGAAGCCAGGGCAAAAGAAAAGAACTCTTCTATTAAAATACTGCTTCAGGTTACAAAACCTTCTTTACTGGAAATTCCCGGCAACGAAACCCTGCTGTATTTAGCATTATACAATATTGTTGAAAATGCCATTAAATATTCCTATGATCAGCCGGTAGTGCTTAGATTATCAGAAAAGGGAGATCAGCTGTGTATTGAGATCAGTGATCAGGGAAGAGGGATTCCTTCAGATGACCTTGTCAAAATAGCTGAAACATTCTACAGAGGAAAAAATGTGGATTCCATTAAAGGGAGTGGTATCGGTTTGTCACTTTCAAAAAGTATCTTTGATCATCATCATATTGCCATGAATATTGATTCTGTTGTGAACAAAGGAACAACAGTTACTCTTATATTTCCGGCCCATTCCTGATTTTTCTCCCGCAGGTTTTGCTGATTGAGCAGATTCATGATCTTAGATTAATTTAAAATCTTATTAAAAGCATATTCATAATAACGAAATCTGAGTCACCTGCAAAATCTGCGGGAGAATAAAAATATTCAATAAAAGCGGGTTTTAACCCGCTTACAAAGTACAATCAAAATCCTTAGGCTTTAGCCCAAACATAGCAGTTAAAACATAATTTCAAGAAATAAAAAAAGTTCTAATCAAACTCTAATGTTGGACTAACCGAATTTTAATTTTCTTTACAATTCCCTCTAATATTAGACAAATAGCTTTGTGGTCTTAAATAAGAGACCTTGAAGAAGATTTTTTTTACACTATTTTATATTCATTGCTTTAGCTTCTTTTCTGCACAGATTTCCGATACGTTGAAAATCAGCAGACAGGAGGCTGAAGCAGTTTTTCTTACCAGGAACCTGGATATGATTGCCCAGAAACTTGAGATTTCACAGGCAGAGGCCCGTGCTGTTCAGGCAAAATACTGGCCCAATCCCAAGTTAAGTATCAGCGAAGTCAATCTGTGGAGAACCTATGATATTGAAGAGCAGCCTGCACTTATAGGAAACTGGGGGAAGAATACCCAGATTTCGGCAGAGATAGAACAGGTGATTCAGACTGCGGGTAAAAGAAGGAAGAACATTGAGCTGCAAAAAATAGAAGTAGAAGGAGAAAAATATGAATTGCAGGAAGTACTTAGAGAACTCAAAAAAACTTTACGAAATACAATGACGGAGATCCTGTACAATCAGGAACAGCAGAAAATCTATCAGGGACAGATTTCTTCTATTGAGAAACTGACTAAATCCTACAACAATCAGTTAAACCTGGGTAATATCAGCAAAGCAGAATATGTCCGATTAAAAGCTCAGGAAATTGAATTTAAGAAAAAGCTGGTTTCATTACAACAGGAAATTGAAGAGCAGCAGGTAGAACTCAAAGCTCTAATGATGATTCCGTCCCAATCTTATCTCGTTATTTCAGACTCATTCACGATGCCTGAAAAACAGCTGTCAGAAGTGGAATTGACACAATGGATGGAAAAAGCGAAAGAAAACCGTCCGGATATCCTGATCTTAAAAAATAAAGAAAAGCATGCCGCTAAAAATCTTGAGATCCAGAATGCAATGAAAACTCCCGATCTGGCTGTTTCCCTGGGATACGACCGGGGTGGAAATATCATGAAGGATTTCATTGGCCTTGGAGTGTCATTCGATCTTCCCATTTTCGACCGCAATAAAGGCAATATCCAGGAAGCTAAACTTGAGATCGAAAAAACTAAGATTGAAACCCGCAAAAATATGCTGAAATCTGAAAATGAAATTGTTTCGGTTTTCAGAAACTATATCAGAACGCAGGAGGTCTCGGCAGAAATAGATGAAAACTACGAATCTACATTAGACGGACTGTTGATCAGCCATGAGAAAAATTTCAGGTTAAGAAATATCAGCATGCTTGAATATATGGATTTCCTCGATACCTATATAGGCAATAAAATGATCATTCTGGATACCAAAAAAGAACTTAATCAATACTATGAAAACCTGCAGTATGTTGTAGGACAAGACTTATAAGATATGAACAAAAATACGACCCGATACATTGCAGCAATTTATCTGTCTGCTCTGGTAGCCTTTACAGGTTGTGCCGGAAAAAAAGAAAATGAAGAGGCAGATAAAGGTTATTGCATCAGCAAAGAACTTAAGAAAGATATCAAACTGGTAGCAGCAGAGATGCTTCCCATAGAGGAGAGCATTACACTTACCGGTGAAGTGGAAAGTAATTCAGATAAAACCGTACCCTTTGTAAGTCTTGTGGATGGGGTGGTTACAGATACTTATTTCTCTTTAGGAGATTATGTGAAAAAAGGGCAGACGCTGGCCAGTGTAAAAAGTACTGCTGTGAACGAAATGCAGGATGATACCCAGACTTTGCAGGCCCAGCTGGCGGTAGCCAAAAGAAAGCTGTCCTCTGTAGAAGCAATGTATAAAGATGATATTGCTTCTCAGAAAGATCTTCAGGAAGCAAGAGCAGAAGTGTCCATTTTACAGTCGAATATTTCCAAAACACAGAAAAATATGCAGCTGTATTCGGCGGGAGGCAGCACCATCCAGATCAAGGCACCAGCGGACGGGTATGTTATTTCAAAGAATATTTCCAAAGGAATGCCTGTTACTGCAGGCGGGGATCAGCTTTTTACCATTTCCAATCTGGACAAAGTATGGGTGATGGCCAATGTGTATGCTACCAATATGAGACACGTTTATGTAGACCAGCCCGTGGTGGTGAAGACCCTGGCGTATCCCGATGATAGTTTTGCAGGAAAGATCAATACCATATCACAGGTATTTAATGAGAATGAAAGAGTGCTTAAAGCTAAAATTATTATGGATAATAATGGGATGAAACTTAGACCCGGAATGTCAGCAGATGTTGTCTTACCGGTTAATTCCCAGAATAAAAGTGCACTGGCTATTCCTGCCAAAGCTTTGATCTTTGACAATAATCAGAGTTATGTAGTGGTGTATAAAAAAGACTGTGAGCTGGAGATAAGACCGGTAACGGAGATCGCATCCAACAGCCAGTATATTTATGTGGAAGGAAACCTGAGACAAGGTGAAAATGTAATTGCTTCTAACGGACTGCTGATCTATGAAAACCTGAAAAATCAATTAAATAACTCCAGGAAGTAATGCGAAAATTTGTACAGAATATAGTTTCCTTCTCTCTGAAAAACTCATTGATCGTTCTTTTGGGAACCTTCCTTTTGCTGGCGGGAGGAATCTATTCCTATATCCATACCCCCATTGAAGCCTTTCCGGATGTTACCAATACCAGGGTAAGGGTCATTACCCAATGGCCCGGGAGAAGTGCTGAGGAAATTGAAAAATTTGTGACCCTGCCGATTTCCAAAGAAATGAATGCCATTCCGAACAAAACATCGGTACGATCCATTTCCTTATTCGGGTTATCTGTGGTTACGGTGATTTTTGATGATCATGTTGATGATTTTTATGCACAGCAGTACGCCTCCAATAAACTCGGAAATGTGAATCTTCCGAATGGGGCAGAATACAGTATAGAACCTCCGTCCGGGGCTACCGGTGAGATCTACCGGTACATTATTAAAAGCAAATTACCGATAAAAGAAGTAACTGCCATACAGGATTGGGTTGTTGAAAGAGAACTTCTGGCGGTTCCCGGAGTAGCAGATGTGGTAAGCTTCGGAGGTGAAGAAAAAACATATGAAATAAAAATTAACCCGACGGAATTACACAATTATGACCTTTCTCCCCTGGATGTGTATGAAGCGGTTTCGAAGAGTAATATCAATGTAGGTGGTGATGTAGTGGCAAAAGGTGATCAGGCTTATGTAGTGCGGGGGATTGGTCTTTTAGAGAAAAAAGAAGATATTGAGAATATTCAGATTGAGGTAAAAGGTTCTACTCCTATTCTGGTAAAACATGTGGCTGAAGTAAAAGTCTCTGCCAAACCAAGATTGGGACAGGTTGGATACAATAAGGAAAATGATGTGGTGGAAGGCATTGTGATCATGCTTCGTGGTGAAAACCCGAGTGAAGTGATTGCAAGGCTGAAAGACAGGATTGAGCAGCTGAACGGAGGAGAACTGCCGGGCGATGTTCAGATTGTTCCGATCATAGACCGTACGGAATTGGTGAATACAACCGTTAATACAGTTTCCAAGAACCTGATAGAAGGGGTGATCCTGGTTTCTGTTATTGTATTTATCTTTCTCTATAACTGGAGAACGACTTTCATTGTAGCATCGGTGATTCCTCTGGCTTTCCTTTTTGCAATTATTATGCTTAAAATTCAGGGGCTTCCGGCCAATCTGATCTCTATGGGTGCCCTTGATTTCGGCTTATTGCTGGAAGGAACACTCGTAATTGTAGAACATGTATTTGTCGCCCTTGAACATAAAGCCAAAAAGATCGGATTGCGGAGATTTAACAAAATATCCAAACTGGGAATCATTAAAAAAAGTGCCGGAAGTGTGGCGGGCTACATTTTCTTCGCATTATTGATCCTTATTGTTGCCTTGATGCCGATCTTCTCATTCCAGAAAGTTGAAGGGAAGATGTTCTCTCCGCTGGCATTTACATTAGGATATGCATTACTGGGATCATTGATTTTGAGTCTCACCTATGTTCCGGCAATGTGTAAGCTTTTACTGACTAAAAATATAGAAGAGAAAGAAAACTTTATTTCAAGATTCTTCAGGGTGAATATCTATAGGATTTATGAATTCAGTGACCGTCATAAAAAAGGATTTATCATTGGTTTTGTTGCGCTGCTGGCTGTTTGTGGATGGAGATTTTCCAATTACGGATCAGAGTTTTTGCCTAAGCTGAATGAAGGGGCGATCTATGTAAGGGCTACACTTCCGAACAGTGTAAATCTTGACGAGTCGGTGAGGCTTACCAGGGAAATGAAGGAGATCTTAATGAAATATGATGAAGTGAAGTTTGTAATGACGCAGACCGGTCGCCCCAATGACGGAACAGATCCCACCGGATTTTTTAATATAGAATTCAATATCCAGCTGAAGCCGGAAAAAGAATGGAAGAAAAAAATATCCAAAGAAGAACTTCTCGAAGAAATGAGGATCTCCCTTGAAAAATATCCGGGAATCAATTTTGGATTCAGCCAGCCGATACAGGATAATGTGGAAGAATATGTTGCCGGTGTAAAGGCTCCGTTAGTTATTAAGATCTTCGGAAATGATTTGTTTGAGCTTGAAAACTATGCCAATCAGGTTGCGAATTCTATCAGAACCGTCCCGGGAATTGCAGACGTGAATGTATTCAAAAATATTGGACTTCCGGAATTGAGAATCCAGCTTCATGATTCTAAAATGGCCAAGTATGGGGTTTCAACTGCTGATGCACAGGCTGTTATTGAAATGACAATCGGCGGGCAGGCTGCTACCAAATTTTACGAAGAGGAAAGAATGTTTGATGTGATGCTCAGATTCGAAAAACAATACCGTGACACCCCGGAAAAGATGGGAAATATTCTCATCCCGACTCAGGATAATAAAAAGGTGCCACTGAAAGAAATCGCCACCATAGATTACCACACGGGGCCGTCATTTATTTACCGTGAAGGAAACAGCAGATATATTGGTGTAGGATTTAATATTGAAGGCCGTGACCTGGGAAGCACTATTCAGGAGGCAAAAGCAAAAGTAGATAAAGAAGTAAAGCTTCCGAAAAATCATAAGATGACCTGGGCCGGAGAATTTGAAAGTAAGGAAAGGGCCGCAAAACAGCTGGCAATGGTAGTACCAATCTCCTTAGTTTTAATTCTGATGCTGCTGTATTTCAACTTCGGAAATATGAAAGACACACTGATTTCATCCATTACACTGGCTTTTGCATTCATCGGAGGATTTTTATCCCTTTGGTTTACGGGAACCATTTTCGGAATCTCAGCCGGGATAGGATTTATTATCCTTTTCGGGGTGGCAACCATTGACGGTATTGTTCTGATAGGAGTAATGAAAGAAAATCTCCAGAACAGAATGTCTCTTAAAGAATCTATTGCCCAGGGAGTTCAAAGCAGGATCCGTCCGGTTGTCATGATTGCGCTGATGGGATCTATGGGGCTTCTTCCTGCAGCAATGTCAAACGGAATGGGATCGGAAATTCAGAAACCTTTAGCCATTATGATCGTAGGGGGACTGATTATTTGTATGTTGTTATCTTTTACGGTATTACCAATTATTTTCCATTATGCCTATCGTAAAAAGCATAAGGAAACCCTATAGTTTCTTTTATTTTGTTCATTATCTGGCCGGGATCCGTGAGGAAGATCCCGGCCTTTTTTTCTGTTGAATTCCTTTGAGTACCTTGACGGTCATGAAGATAAAAAAGCCGTCTCGCAGGAGAAGGCTTTAGTATCTTTTTTCTTAAAAGAATGAGTTTATGGAATCAGCGGTTCCAGGTCAATAGGGCCAATAGGCTCAAGAATCAGGGGTTTGCACATTGCTGCAGGTTGACAGGTTCCTCCCATGCATATAAAATTAGTCATGGTAGTGGTGCCGTCAGGACATCTGATCATGCCTTCACCATGGCATCCCCCGGGACATTCTGCCGGATAGAGAGTTCCTCCAAATACATCTTTCATTTCAGTTCTTGAAAGTTTTGTAAAATTCATTTTTTTCATGAGATTAATTTTTAATTATGGTATTAGTTAACTTGCTTACAATGAATAAGGTAAGTTGAATTACTTATATGCTAAAGTAACTAATTTAATTCATTATAAAAAGAAATATAATTTTAAATTTAAATTTTTTAATAAGTAATATATTGAAATTTAGCTGATTGAAAAATAAATTGTATATTTATTTCCATATAAAGAGATATAGTAAAGAGGAATCCGAAAATCTTCAAGAGTAGGAGTCAAATTAAACTAAATTAATCATGAAGAATTTAAAAAACTTAAACAGAAAAGAGTTAAAAACTGTTTTAGGAGGGGCGGCATTAGCCTGTGAAGCACCGGTAGATGGACTCTGCCCGGCAGGATACACATTCTGCAGCAACCCTTATTGCTGTTATCCGCCAAGAAAACCGTACATCTGTATTGATTAATAAAAAAATCCCTCAAATGAGGGATTTCTTATTATGTTTAATGATTTTCTTTGGCCACTTCATCATGATGCTTAAGGTACAAAGGCAAAGCTGCGGAACCATACCATGGGAAAATTTCATAGCTGAAAATTCCGGCCTGAACTGCAGGATCTGTTTTTACCCACTGCTCAGCCTCCTCTTTAGACCGGGTATTGAAAATAAACATACCCCGGTAGTTTTCTTTATTCTTTTCTAAGAACGGTCCGGCTACAACGATCTTTCCTTCATCTGCCAGTTTGCCGATATTGGCCATGTGTCCTTTCATTACTTCTGCCTTTTTTGCGTTATCCTCAATTTTGGCAGAGCCTGTGGTAAGCATGACAATAGTATAGGCTTTCATTCCATATTGATCTGCTCCCAGGGAAGTAGCCAGCTCCTGATTGAATTTCGGTTTCTCCGTTTTCTGCTGTGCGAAAGACAAGCTTGCCATCAGGCAGGGAATTGCCAATACTATTTTTGCTTTCATGAGATTAATCTTTTATTCTTAAAAACTCTTTAGCCAGTTCAATCATCTTAGGATCACCGGTATATTTACCATGTTCGTCAGAAAGTTTTACAGTAGGGATCCATTCTTTATTGGGAGCCTGTACACCAATAAGTTTCATCACAATATTCATTGGTTTTAAACCTACATCATTTGTAAGATTGGTTCCTATTCCGAAAGATATGCCTATTTTGCCTCTGCAGTAGTTGGTGATCTCTTCTACTTTTTCAAGATTCAGCGCATCGGAGAAAATAATATATTTAAACATCGGATTGATGCCGTTCTTCTGATAGTGAGCAATTGTTTTGTCGGCAAATTCCAGTGCATCTCCGCTATCGTGACGTACACCGTCAAAAAGCTTGGCAAATTTTTTGTCGAACTGCTGGAAGAAAACATCCGTAGTATAAGTATCTGAAAGCGCTACTCCAAGATCTCCTCTGTACACATCTACCCAATGCTCTAAAGCCAGTTCGTTCGCCATCTTGAATCCATATTCGGCAGCGTGGAACATAAACCATTCGTGGGCATGTGTTCCGATAGGTTTTACTCCGTATTTCATAGCAAAATGAACGTTTGAACTTCCGATGAAAGTAGAATCTTTTTTCTGTGTCAGAGCTTCCATCACCAGATTCTGTACTTTATAGGAATGTCTTCTTCTGGTTCCGAACTCTGCAAAGGTTACTCCAAGTCTTCCTAATGAATCTGCCTTTTCGATGGTCTTGTTCATGACAACCTCATTGGAATCCCTTTCCATATGATTCATTTCATAATGGAGTTCACTGATCAGGGCCAGCAACGGAACTTCCCAAAGAATGGTTCTGTACCAGAGCCCTTCAACCACTACAGACAGATCACCTCCTTCCTGATGGATCTTTACTTCAGAAGGATCATAATGATAGCCTTCCAGAAAATCAAGATAAGGCAGGTCTATATAAGGGCAGGTTTTAGCCATGAACTTTTTCTCATCCTTGGTAAGTTTGAGTTCTGCCATTTTATTGACAGCTTCTCTTAATGCTGCATCAAATCCTTCCGGAAAGTGGTGTTTTCCCCTGTTGATAAATTCATATTTTACAATAGAACTTGGGAATAATTTCACCACTGCATTCTGCATGGTTATTTTATAAAAATCGTTATCTAGTATGGAGTTCAGTCTTACGTCGTTCATAATATGTGTAATTTTAACGCAAATATAAAAATAAAAAATAAAATCGCCTAAATGTAAGGCGATTTTTTTGAAATATCTTAAAGCTGTTGATAAGCTTACTTTCCAAGATAAGAATTGTACATCCAGACTTCTTTCTCCTGTTCGGTAATATAATCGCTCATCTGAGAATTTGTACCTTCGTCTCCTGCCTGGTCTGTAATGTCAAGAAGCTCTCTCTGCAGATCTATCACCACTTTAAACGAGCTTAGGATCTGTTCAACACTTTTGGTTCCGTCAGTTACTTCTTTACTTTCTTTAATAGTAGCTACTTTCAGATAATCAGAATAGTTATGGGCAGGGGTAGCTCCCAATGTCAGAATTCTTTCTGCAATCTCATCAATCTTTAATACAAGGCTATTGTATAATTCTTCAAACTTCGGGTGAAGAGTGAAAAACTGATCCCCCTTGATGTTCCAGTGGGAACCGCGGGTGTTCTGATAGAATATAGAATAGTTGGCTAACAGGACATTTAGTTTTTCAGAAATCTTTTTGCAGTCGGCATCTTTAAGACCGATAATACTAGCGTTTTTCATATGTATATATTTATTTTTTAGTTTATTTTTTTTCTATCTCAAATTTACGAAATATCGTGCCGAACTGCCACGAATATCAATAGATGCTAACTATGGGGAATTTTTTGAAAATAATTTAGATAAATTTGTTTAATATTGCAGATGATCAAGAGCTTTATAACAACGGCGGCCATATTTTTCGGGATGTGTCTGGTCTATATGCTTCTTATGCTTTCAGAAACCGAAAACTATTTTACCTACATACTGGATGATGCCTATATTCATCTCGCTATCGCCAGGAATTTTGCACAGCATGGGGTGTGGGGAGTAACAGAATATATGTTTTCATCATCATCTTCATCGCCTGCTTTTACTTTTCTTCTGAGTGGTCTTATCTATATATCCGGAAATAATGAGCTCATTCCCCTGATTTTTAATTTTGTGTGTACTATTCATTATTTATTTTCTGAATGCATATTATGGTCAGTACTATCATAAGAACAAAAGAATAGCTGCAAGTATTTTTACACTGCTTTTTACATCGGTTCATCTTCTGCTTTTCTCAGGAGTGGAACATGTGCTGCAGGTAATGATGATTGTGATTAATATTTTTTCATTTGAAAAATGGCTGAAATCAGAGTGGAAAAATTCTTATCATGCCGGATGGTTTTGTTTATCCCTTGCCATACTCGGTCTGATAAGGTTTGAAAGTATGTTTTATTTTCTGGGACTGAGTGTCGTTGCGTTATTGCTCAAAAAAGTAAAACTTGCTGTTCAGATCCTGGTTTTCGGATTTGTTCCGATTTTAGTATTTGGTTATTTTACCTATCAGCATACCGGTTATTTGTTTCCTAATTCTGTATTGATAAAAGGGTTGAGGTTTGATTTTTCAGGGAATTACTTTCAACAGATCCTGGATATCTTTTTGTTTAAAATTGTATACAACCCTTATTTTTATAATGCAGCTTTATTTCCGCTGTTGATTTCAGTGTATATGATTGCGAAGGATATCAGACGGAAATTAGGTTTTCAGGAGTTGATTACCAGAAACTTTCTTCTTATTGCATGGATCATCACTTTATTGATGCACAGTATTTTTAGTCAGCTTACCAATTTTTACAGGTATGAGGCTTATATCCTGACGGGTTTTGCAATGGTGCTGGTTCCGGGATTTAAAAATATTGACCTGGGGTTGAAACAAAACAGGTTATTGGCCGGGCTTACTCTTTCTTCATTCGCTGCATTAGCTTTAAAGATTGGAATTGTCAGCTTTTTAATCGTGATCGGGAGCAGGAATATCTACGAACAGCAGATACAGTCGGCGAGGTTTCTGAAAAAATATTATCAACAGTCTAAAGTGGTTGCGAATGATATTGGTGCGATCTGTTACTTTACAAAGATCCATCTGTTTGACTTTGTGGGACTGGGTTCACAGGAAATAGTTCCTTTCAGAATGCGGAAAAATGAAACAGACGATGAAATTGAAACTTTTTTAACCGGTTATTTGCCCGAAAATGGATACCAGCTGGCGATTGCTTATGAAGAATGGCTGGACGGCCATGTTCCGGAAAACTGGAAAAAAGTTGCCGAATTGAAGATTAAAGGACGCAGTGCTGTATTGGGAAAGAAACATCTGTTTATTTATGCTATAGATCCCGGGATCTGTAATTCTTTAAAACAAAACGTGAAAAATTTCAAATGGAATAAAAATGTAATGGTGACTGTTATAGATTAAATGACTGTAAAAGAACTTTTATAAAAAATAGCTTATTCCATCTTATTGAATTCTTAAGGGATAGATAACAATTTGTTAATCAATCCCTGGTTGTCTTTTTTTAGCTTTGCCCGTAAGGTATAAACAAATTGATATTGCAGGTCCAATAGCTGAACTTTCAGGAATTCCTGCCAATATATGAAAGAAGATAATATAGGATGTCTTTTCATTGAACTTTAAATTTTTGATTCTGATCCCTTGCTTAAAATGATTCAACAACATAAAAGTGATGCAGGTTTTCGGTTGTTTTGGAAATAAATGAAGAAATATTCTTATAAAATAAAATTTCATAACTGCTTGTCAATTAAAAAAATATTACTATTTTTGCAGCCTAAAATAAAAAGCAATTAAATGCCTACTATTCAACAATTAGTAAGAAAAGGAAGAGCCACGCTTGCCAAGAAGAGCAAATCGGCTGCCCTTGATTCTTGTCCACAAAGACGTGGAGTATGTACGAGAGTATATACTACTACACCTAAGAAACCTAACTCTGCACTTAGAAAAGTAGCAAGGGTAAGACTTTCTAACGGTAAAGAAGTTAACGCCTATATCCCGGGCGAAGGACATAATCTTCAAGAGCACTCGATAGTATTGGTTAGAGGCGGAAGGGTGAAAGACCTACCGGGAGTACGTTACCACATCGTAAGAGGTGCATTAGACACCGCTGGTGTAAATGGAAGAACTCAGAGAAGATCTAAGTACGGAGCTAAGAGACCTAAACCAGGACAAGCTGCTGCAGCTCCTGCAAAAGGAAAGAAAAAATAATCATTAAATAAGGTACAGAAGCAATGAGAAAGACAAAAGCGAAAAAAAGACCGTTGTTACCAGATCCGAAGTTTAATGATCAATTGGTAACGAGATTCGTAAACAACTTAATGCTAGACGGTAAGAAGTCTATCGCATTCAAAATTTTCTATGATGCATTAGATATCGTAGAAACTAAAAAAGGAGAAACTGAAAAGACAGCCCTTGAAATCTGGAAAGATGCACTAACAAACGTTATGCCTCACGTAGAAGTACGTTCTAGAAGAGTAGGTGGAGCTAACTTCCAGATCCCTATGCCAATCAGAGCTGACAGAAAAATTTCTATGGCAATGAAATGGTTAATTAGCTACTCTAAAAAGAGAAATGATAAGTCTATGGCTTTGAAATTAGCTAATGAAGTTGTAGCTGCTTCAAGAGAAGAAGGTGCAGCTTTCAAAAAGAAAACTGATACTCACAAAATGGCGGAAGCTAACAAAGCGTTTTCACACTTTAAATTCTAATCTGAAATGGGTAGAGATCTTAAATTTACAAGAAATATTGGTATTGCTGCTCACATTGATGCGGGTAAGACTACCACTACAGAAAGGATTTTATTCTATACAGGGGTAAACCACAAAATTGGAGAGGTTCACGATGGTGCTTCTACAATGGACTGGATGGAGCAGGAAGCAGAAAGAGGTATTACTATTACTTCCGCTGCAACTACTTGTTCTTGGAACTTCCCAACGGATCAAGGAAAACCTGTTGCAGATACTAAACCTTACCACTTCAACATCATCGATACACCGGGACACGTTGACTTCACTGTAGAGGTAAACAGATCTTTAAGAGTATTGGATGGATTGGTATTCTTATTCTCAGCAGTAGATGGAGTAGAGCCTCAGTCTGAAACAAACTGGAGACTTGCTGACAACTACAAAGTTGCTAGAATGGGATTCGTAAACAAAATGGACAGACAGGGTGCTGACTTCCTTAACGTGGTAAACCAGGTTAAAGAAATGTTAGGATCTAACGCAGTTCCAATCGTTTTACCAATCGGTGCTGAAGAAGATTTCAAAGGTGTTGTAGACTTAATTAAAAACAGAGCGATCATCTGGGATGAAGCTGGACAGGGTGCTACTTTCGAGGTAGTTCCAATTCCTGAAGACATGAAAGATGAAGTTCTTGAATATAGAGAAAAATTAGTAGAAGCTGTTTCTGAATATGACGAAACTTTGATGGAGAAATTCTTTGAAGATCCGGATTCAATTACAGAAGAAGAAATCAATGCTGCATTGAGAGCTGCTACTATCGATTTATCTATTATCCCAATGACTTGTGGTTCTTCATTCAAGAATAAAGGAGTACAGTTTATGTTGGATGCAGTATGTAAATACCTTCCTTCTCCATTGGATAAAGATGATATCAAAGGTACTGATCCAAGAACAGACGCTGAAATTACAAGAAAGCCATCTGTAGATGAGCCTTTCGCAGCTCTGGCATTTAAGATTGCTACTGACCCGTTCGTGGGAAGATTGGCATTCTTCAGAGCTTACTCTGGAAGACTGGATGCAGGTTCTTACATCTTGAACACCCGTTCAGGAGATAAAGAAAGAATCTCCAGAATCTATCAGATGCACGCTAACAAGCAAAACCCGGTAGAATATATTGAAGCTGGTGATATTGGTGCAGCGGTAGGATTCAAGTCTATCAAAACCGGTGATACGATGTGTGATGAGAAAAACCCGATCATTCTTGAATCTATGGTTTTCCCTGATCCGGTAATTGGTATCGCTGTTGAGCCTAAAACTAAAGCTGACCAGGATAAAATGGGTAACGCTCTAGCTAAATTGGCTGAAGAAGATCCAACGTTTACTGTTAGAACTGACGAGGCTTCTGGACAAACGATCATCTCTGGTATGGGTGAGCTTCACTTAGATATCATTGTTGACCGTATGAAGAGAGAATTCAAGGTTGAAGTAAACCAAGGACAACCTCAGGTAGAGTACAAAGAAAACTTAACAAAAGTTGCCCAGCACAGAGAAGTTTACAAAAAACAATCTGGTGGTAAAGGTAAATTTGCTGACATTGTATTTGAACTAGGACCTGCAGACGAAGGTAAAGTTGGTTTAGAATTCATCAATGAGATCAAAGGTGGTAACGTTCCTAGAGAATTCGTTCCTGCTATTGAAAAAGGATTTAAAGCTGCAATGAAGAACGGTCCATTGGCTGGTTTCGAAGTTGAAGGTATTAAAGTGGTTCTTAAAGATGGATCTTTCCACGCGGTGGATTCTGATGCCCTTTCTTTCGAAATGGCTGCTAAGTTAGGATTTAAAGAAGCGGGACGTGCTGCTAAGCCGGTAATTATGGAGCCTATTATGAAACTGGAAGTTGTAACTCCGGAAGAATATATGGGTAACATCATTGGTGACCTTAACAAGAGAAGAGGTACTATCAGTGGTCAGGAAGAGAAAAACGGAGCTGTTGTAATCAAAGGTTCTGTTCCACTTTCTGAAATGTTTGGATATGTAACTACTCTAAGAACACTTTCATCAGGAAGAGCTACTTCTTCTATGGAATTAGAGAAGTACCAGGCTACTCCACAAAACGTTGCTGAAGAAATCATAGCTAAAGCAAAAGGTTAATTTTTAAATTAAAGAAATGTCACAAAGAATCAGAATAAAACTAAAATCTTACGATTACAACTTGGTAGACAAGTCTGCTGAGAAAATCGTAAAAACGGTAAAGGCTACTGGTGCTGTTGTAAACGGTCCTATTCCATTACCAACGAATAAGAGAATCTTCACAGTGTTGAGATCTCCGCACGTAAACAAGAAAGCAAGAGAGCAGTTCCAGTTATCAGCTCACAAGAGACTGATGGATATCTACTCTTCTTCTTCTAAGACTGTTGATGCTCTAATGAAATTAGAACTTCCTTCAGGTGTAGACGTTGAAATTAAAGTGTGATAACTGCATACTTTGCAATGATTATACAATCCGTTCCTTTTCAGGGACGGATTTTTTGTTTTTATTTTCAAAATGATGGATGCCTGTTTAGATGGATCCAAATATTATTGATATTTTTAGCTCAAACTTATACCATGAAAAAACTCATACTCTTATTATTTCCTTTACTGTTGAGTGCACAAACCCATCGCTTTGTATATCTTCTTCAATACAAAAAAGACTCATTAGCTCAGGATTTTACCAAAGCCAATATGATCCTGGACGTCAATCCTGATGATGTCAGGTTTTATCCTTACTCTTATGCTCAGACTGATTCTTTGAATATTGTCCGTGGTCAGAGGAGATCAAGATGGGATGATGACCTTCCCGCTATTATAAGGAAGAGAAATTCTTTTGAAAATACCTCATTGATTTTGATAAATGATTTTTTTTCTTTGAAATCAACGGATAAGATGAACTGGAAACTGCACAGTGATACAAAAGTTGACGGACAGTATAATCTGCAGAAAGCCACAACCGATTTTGGAGGCAGGCAATGGATCGCCTGGTTTTGTAAAGACATCAGTTTAAGCGAAGGACCTTATAAATTCCGCGGTCTTCCCGGGCTTATCTTTGAAATTGAAGATACACACCAGAATTATATTTTTAAACTGGCTAAAAGCATGAAGTTTCCCAAGACCTATGCAACGCCATTCCTGGATAGTTTTGGTGGAAAGAAGCCTCTTGCTGTGAATGAAAAGACTATTGCCAAAAAACAGCTGGAGCTCTACAATGACCCTCTGCATGATGTTGCAGAAGCATTTAAATCAAATACCAATCCTGACAACACCTATTATGTTTTGGGTGTACAGATAAAAAGCCTGGACCAGTTAAAAGGAATGTCTGATGAAAGAAGAAAAATGATGCTCAGAGAAAACAATCCTATCGAAATTGATAAAGCCGTAAAGTATCCTTTGAATCTAAGATAGAATTCAAACAACGTACAGATAGTATCCCTCTTTTTTCCGAAGAGGGATTTTTTGTGATTAAATGTGGGAAAAGTGAGATATATCAGACCTTATAATTTATTTAGAATTAATAAAAATAATATTTTTGTAAAAAATTATCAGATGAATAAAGTAGTATCCTTTTCTCTGCTATTATTGGGTGGGGTTCTTGCCAATGCGCAGAAAGTGAATGATTCAGTAAAACACAAGAAAATTGAAGAAGTAGAACTATTTGGTGAGAAAAAGAAACAACCGCAAGGGCTTGATGCCATTACAAGATTGCCTTTGAAAACCAGAGATCAGATTCAAAGTATTTCAATAATCTCCCATAAAGCGATCGAAGAGTTAGGAGCACTTACAGTCACTGATGTTGCCAAAAATGTTCCGGGGGTAACCTTATTTTCAAGTTATGGTGGCGGAAACGAAAGTATGTCCATCAGAGGATATCGTGGAGTTCCCGTATTGAAAAATGGTGTTCAACTGGATTCAGATTTCCGTACTGCGGGGATGATTACAGATATGCAGGGTGTAGAAAGTATTCAGGTGATCAAAGGATCTGCTGCAATCGGTCAGGGAATCGGAAATGGTTTGGGATCTGCAGGAGGAGTTATTAATGTTGTAACGAAAAGACCACAGTTTATTGATCAGACTAATGTAGGATTCCGTTATGGAAGCTGGGATTTTTACAGACCCACCGTAGACTTCCAGAGAGTATTAGATTCTCAGGGGAAAGTAGCTGTGAGATTCAACGGAGCATACCAAAATAACAATTCATTCAGAAGCCATGTACAGGGAGAAAGAATTTATGTAAATCCGTCTGTAGCTTTCCGCCCGGATAATAAGACATTAATCAATGTGGAAATGGATTATCTTCATGATAAAAGAACACCGGACAGAGGAACCATCAATCTTGCTCCGGGAACTGTTGAAGCATTATATCACATGCCAAAAGGAAAATTTCTAGGATATACATCTGATTATTCAAAAACAGAAACTTTCAACTTTGCTACGACAATCGTTCGTAACCTTACCGATAAATTAAAAGTAAGAGCAGCTTTCGTTAATTCAGTAAGCAATACTGATTCTGAAGCTTCATCTGTATCATTACCAGCAGGGGAAACCAACTATAATATCAGACAGCGTACCATAGGAAAATCGCAGGGTGAAGATATCAATAAAGTACTACAGTTAGACTTCATAGGAGAGCAGATAAAGACAGGATTTATTAATCATACTTTCCAGGTTGGATTTGACTGGAGAGAAACAGAAACTTCCTCTACAACTTACGAAGCTTATAAAAATTCAATTGCCCCTGGAAATTTAATTACTGCTCGTGCTACAAAAATTGGAAATACAACCTACGCTGCTAATCCATTGGATATTTTTGACGTAGTAAACGGAAGTATTCCTAATCAGCTTCCTGTGAATGTTATTTATAAAAACCTTGGAAGATCAAATGCGGTTTTAACTCCAAGTATCGGGGCAATGGCTCAGGATGTAATGACAATCGGGAAATATGTGAAGGCACATTTAGGAGTTCGTTACAGCAGATTAAATGGTTCTGCCAACGAATCTGTAGATACATGGAATCCTAATTTCGGATTAATTGTTTCTCCACTTCCAAATGTGAATGTGTTTGGATCATATACAACAACAACCTCTTTAAGATCTTCTAACAACTTCCTTTTAGACGGAGGTAGAGTAGGTCCGTCAATGACAAAACAATGGGAGGCAGGTATTAAATCAGACTGGTTCAATGAGCGCCTGAGATTTAATGTAACAGTATTTGATATTAAAACAGATCACCTTTCTTTCACGATTCTTGATGAAAACTATAACCCTGTTGTGATCAACAAACAAACAATGTATGGTCTTGCAGGAAATCTTAGAAGAAAAGGAGTGGAAGTAGAATTGATCGGAAGAATCCTTCCTAATCTTCAGGTGATGTCAGGATGGGCTTATCTGGATGCTCAGTATCAGGACAGCCCAGCTTATATGAATGGCTCAGCACCTATGAATGCTCCTAAGCATACTGCAAACGGATGGCTGAATTATAAATTCAATCAAGGTACTTTATCAGGACTTGATGTAGGTGCAGGAATTTATTATGTGGGAAAAAGACCAGTTGATGAATGGACTCAAAAAACATTTACAGCAGGTCACCTGAACAGTGTGAAGCCAGGAGATAAACCTTTCGACATGCCGGAATATACTACAGTAGATGCTCAGGTAGGCTATGCTCTGAAAAACGGAATGGGAATAAGAGTATTCTTTAATAATATTTTTGATAGTGTAGGATACAGCTCTTATTTCAGAGGTGGGTACATCGATCAGATTCAGCCAAGAAACTTTGCCGTACAGGTGAACTATAAATTCTAATCAACAAATCATCAATAATGAAAAGAGTAAAAACAGTATTTTTTGCATTAGCTCTGGGAGCAGTTGCCATGTCATGTTCAGGAGAAAAGAAAAAAGGAATCGATTATAATCAGTTCAAAACTGAAGTACAGCTTACCCCGGATCAGGTGAAGAGCTTCGATGAAATCACGAAAAAGTATCAGGACCTGCAGGAACAGAATTACCAGGCAGCAAAAGCCCAGGGTGGGAATATGGACCGTGTTGCATTGGGAATTAAAGGAGAAGAGCTGAGAACACAGCAGGCTATTGAAATGGCAAAAGTGCTGGATGGCCCTCAAATGGAAAGATTCAACAAGTTTGTGGATGAAAATTCCAGAAAGAGACCCAGATATGATAATGCCCTTTTAGAAAAAATAAAAGCAGAAGCACAGCTTTCAGAAGAAGAATTCAAAGTGGTGAACGCTGCTAATGACGCTTTCGAAAAAGCTTTCAATGATGCCCATGATGTATACCACGGGAACAATGATCTTGCTAAAGAATACTGGGAAAAATTTGATGCCCAGAGAAAAGCGGCTATTCAGAAAGCATTGACCCCTGAGCACTATACAAAATTCGAAGAAATTGTGAAGGATGTACAGTTCAAAGGAAGAAAATAACTTTAAACATTCATATTAATTTTAATTTAAAGAACATTAAGATCGTCAAAGGTCTTAATGTTTTTGTCATTAAGACCCGGATGAAAACATTATTTAAAAGTCTTTACAGGAAGAGAAGAAAAAACGAACCGGTTACCAAATACCTGATGTGGCTTTTGCATCTGTGGCTGGGCCTTTTGTCAAGCATTATTGTTTTTATCATGTGTCTCACCGGTTGTCTGTATGCTTTTAAAAACCAGATCACCGATTTAAGTAACAGGGATAAAATTTACATTACTCCTGTATCAGATAAAGTAAAAAGTCCGGATCTGATCCAGGCCGAACTGTTGAAGCAGAATAAAGAGCTTACTTCCTTACTGATTCCTGATGACAAAGGGAAAAGCTATGTCATCGGATACCGTGAAAATCAGCTGGACAAAAGTGCCTATTATAACCAGTATACGGGAGAAATCCTGGGACAGCCGGAAGTCAGTTCAGGCAGATTCTTTGAAGCGGTTCTTGATCTGCACAGAAACCTTATGATGGGAAATGCCGGCCGTCAGATTGTGGGAGCTTCAGTGCTGATTTTCTGTGTTCTCCTGATCTCCGGGCTCATTCTATGGCTGCCTAAGAAACTGAAGTTTTTAAAGCAGGGGCTGACGGTCATGTGGAAAGCAAAATTCCAGCGTGTCAATCATGATCTTCATAACACACTTGGCTTTTATACTTTCCTGATGCTGTTCTTTATTGCAGTGACAGGACTGTACGTGACTTATCCATGGGTAAAAAATGCACTGATTGTAAGTCTGGGAGGATCTTCCATAAGCAATATTTCAAAAGAGACAGACAGTGCAGATGATGCTTTCGGCGGACTTCTTGAAGATATGCTTGAGAAACAGGATGAGAAGAAAAATCTGAAAGATGCGGCTTCCGCTTCTATTGACCGGATTTTGAAAAGCTCCGACCGGCACCTGCCTTATACTGCTGTCACAAGTATAGAGCTTCCCAATAAAGATAATCCGAGGTACGTGGTAATAAAGACCAATACGCATAATCTGTTGGGCATGATGTTGCCTGATGAAGTTACTTTTGATAAAACAGGAGCCTTCAAGACCAAAGAATTGTTTTCTGCGAAACCTTTGAATAAACAGTTCACCTCTCTGGCAAAACCTCTGCATACCGGAGAAATTATGGGGCTGCCAAGTATTATTCTATACTTTCTGGTCTCCCTTATCGGATGCTCTTTGCCGGTTACAGGATTTCTGATCTGGTGGCACAGGTTCAGAAAAACGAAGTAAAAAGATTGGTTTTCCGTTTTTCATACCTCATTTTTACTATTCTTTACTCCCGGTTCAGGTTAATTTTATACATTTATTCTCCAAACCACTTATAATATGGAGCATAAGAATCATAATTTTTTTGAAAAATTTTCAAACTGGGCCGTAAAATTTACCGGTAGTCCTTCGGCTTTTTTAGGAGCAATGGCTATTGTTATTGTCTGGGCAATAACAGGGCCTTTTTTTGATTATTCAGAAGTCTGGCAGCTGGTGATCAATACAGGTACCACTATCATTACCTTTCTGATGGTTTTTCTTATTCAGAAAGCACAGAATAAAGATTCAAAAGCGATACAGATAAAGCTTAACGAGATTATTGCAGCCCATGAGAAAGCAAGCAACAGGATCGTAGATATAGAAGACCTTACAGAAGAAGAGCTGGATCAGCTTCATCATTATTATGAAAGGCTGTCAGAACTTGCCAAAAAAGATTCAGACATTCATACCTCGCACTCCATAGATGCTGCGCAGAGAAACCAGGATTATAAATATGAATTTTTTAAGAGAAAGCATGAGGAATGGTTGCAGAAAAAACAGCAATAAAGGAGATTTTACACATGGAAATATAAGCAACCCGAACGAACGCAGATTGTATGTTCTGCAATTTATTGCAACTTTCGCATTAAAAAACAATTTAAAGAGAAATAGGACCAGGTTCAAAAACTGAGGATCTTTACAAAATGTACACTATTTTTTGTTGAATAAATAAGCTATTAAAAAAACGCAAAGAAAGATCATTTGAATGTTTGATCTTTATGGGAGCAAAGAATGAACGGCTTCGCCGTTGAAGGAAGAGCATGGCTATATGCACTTCATAAAAATCAATTTCACTGATTACATTCTTTGCACCCTCAGGAATATAAGATAAGGTGATAAAACTTTGCGTTAATTCAATTCCATCATTACAAACAATAGTTTTCCCAACTTTTGTATCTGCTCCAGAAAATATTGCTAGACGAAGAAAAGTTTTTCTGTAATCCTACAAGGGAGTTTTTCCCTGTCAGTACGGCTAGGGGATAATTTCGGGCAAATGTGAAAAATTTAAAACTGAGTTCCTGTAATTTGTTTAATAGCTTTAGAAAAATCGTTATTATATTGAACGGAAAAATATTTATCTAAAGATTGTTTATCAGTTACGTAGAATTCCTGGAACTTTAAGTTTTGTTCACTATTGCCATAGCTTCCAACGGTACCATCTCTATATATCCCTGTCTCTTTGGTGTTTGTATGATTATCAAAGAGTATATTAATTGGGGTTCTCTTACCTGATGCGTCAACAAAATAATATTCATGTTTTATAAAGCCGTATTGAGGTTTGGCTTTTACTAAAAGTATCCCATTTTCAGGGACTTTATATACTATTTTATTTCCTTCATAAATCATTTCCTGCCCTTTTAACTGATTAAAAATTATATTAACTTTTCCTCTATAGCCATGAGGGATCAGGTATATTTCAGGCTCAGGTTTTTGCTTTGTACATGAGCTTATTATTAACATATATACAATTAATAATACTAAGGTTTTTATATTTTTCATAAAATTAAATTGTTATTACCAACGTCTTCCTGCTCCTCTTCCGCCAAATGAGCCTCCTTTTTCTGACTTATCCCTATCATCATAATTCAGAGGAGTGCTTTGCATCATTTTATTCCATTCTTGTATACTGAATATAGTGTTACCCATTTTTATACCGGTGAATACTCCATTTTTATCAATAGTGACAGTAAAATTAGCCGTCATCATAGGTCTGTCATTATTTCCCGGTAAACTTGTATAAGGGTTACCATCATATGGACTCACCCCAATAAACAGTGCGTTTCCTTTGGTATCCTGGATGAATGTTTCAGCTGCTGGAAATCTGTCTCCGAATTGCTGTGCCATAATATCCAAAGTTCCCGTTTTCGTATTTTCCGTTAATGAAAATTTAGTTTTGACATCTATATTGGGTGATTTTGGTATCAGCGGATTATGACCTGCCATTGTTGAAGTCCACGATATTGTGTTACTGCCATCTTTATTAACCTTATAGACGAAATCAGAAATACTGCCTTTATCATCATCAGCTGTTTTTGTTCCAAACCAAGGATGATGTGACGGATCTGATTTTGTTACTAAATTGGAATATTTATGAGTGGAAGGATCCATTATATAGCTCTGACTTAATCTGGAAGTAGCGCTCAATGAAGTTGTATAGCCTCTTTTTTCTCCATCTCCGGCAAAGCCCATTCCAAAATCTTTAAACGGGGCAAATGCTCTTATGTAAATTGGATATGGCCAGTTATCATTTGTAATAGCCTGCGCCATATACCTTCCCGATTTCATATCCAGATAGGTACGCATCTGATCAATGTTCAAAGTCGACATAAAGCTTTTTTCAACTTCTCTGGTCTCAGGATGATTAATATTGCCGGTTCTTGCCAGGCTTTCCTGAAGCTTTTTAAGCATTAGTTCCGTACTTGAGTTTGAATGATGAGCCGTTGGCCGCTGCGTTTGCTGGTGAGGTTTACTGTTTTCTACAGGATTTATTGATTTCATATTTTATTAGTTTTTAAGATTCAAAATTCGCCTTTTTTTAGGAGAATTCCTCGTTTTTGAGGGGATGATTCCTGTAGTTGCAATAAAGTGTTTTTCCAGAGTTGAGAATACCTTTTACTGTATTTGTAAATGTATTGATATTTTTGGAACGATCAAAAAAATCCGGATCGGGTGGTTATTTTATCTGTTCAATCTTAGAAACTTTGTGCAGCAAAAAGGTGTTGCTCATTATTCTATTTTTTTGAATATGAAATTATATACGTTATATACAATTTCTAAAACATCTTTATCATTTTTGGGTTTTTCCCAGTAACCGTTTGGTGAATCACCTACAAGAGGTTTTGAGAATATCATCTCCGATTCATCGTGATCAGTAAACAACAAAAAATTATTAAATGTAATATGTCTTCCATCTACTTCAATGGTTCCATTCGTTTCATATAACACCTGTTTTTTATCTGTAGAATAAACTTTATTGTTGAATGTAAAGTCTGAATTAATTTTTAGTATTGAAGCCTCTCCCGATGGAAATGTATATAAGTATTTACCGGGTAAATATTTTTTTGCATCTTTTTCACTATAATAGTTACAGCTGAATAAACCGATAGAAAATAGTAGTATTAATACAAACTTTACAAACGTATTATTTTTCATATTATTTATTGTTATTATATTTTAGTTGAATAAATTAGATACTTGTCTTGAGATAGCAGCCCTACGTATCTTGATTTTCAAATTATAATTGACTTGTATTGTTCTCATATATCCATTGGGACCGTAATAGTTGTTTGGAATAGTAGCTTTACCGGAATATTTACCTTTAACCGGAGGATTTCTGGTGCCTGATGTTGCACCCATCATATCTGTACAAATTACTTTCACGGTATAAGTATCTACAAGATTGCCAAGATCCACTTTTGTAATGCTTGCCGTTGCATTAAAACTTCCATGAAAGGTACTTGTTGGATTAGAAACAATGGTGCTTAAAGCATCAGCCATATATGTTTTATGATCTAGCCACTGATATCCTGTATTAAATTTTTCAGGATTATTTCGGCTGACATCCCTGGTTCTGGTACCTTTATCTATATAACTGTCCACAAGCTTTTCGATTCCATCGTGTATTTCATCAATTCGTAAGAATTGTTTTCCCATTTTAGAATTTTCATCAAAATTTCTAACGGCTTTACCTTTTCCATATACCCATTGATAAAATAGCGAATATGGATCAACTTCTTTATCTGATTGTTCACGAGAAAGTCTCCCTTGAGAAAGTATATCAGCTGCTGAAGCGATTCCTTGATATTTAAGTCTATAACTCTTTTGGTCATCGGATTCTTTTCTTCCACACGTACCACATGTTCTTTTTTTAAGTGAACCATTTGGGAGAAATGTTCTCGATTTCAGATCGTTATATTGGCGCATCTGATCAATACTTAATATCCTTATATTGTCTTTTTCAATCTTTTTAGTCTCAGGATGATTGATATTGCCGGTTCTTAATAAGCTTTCTTTGAGTTTTTTATACCATGCTTCTTTACTAAGATCCGAATGATGAGCAGTCTGCTTTTTCGCTTGCTGATGGGGTTTGTTACCTTTTTCTACAGTGTTTATTGATTTCATGGATTAGTATTTTGAATTTTTTGGTTCAAAATTCAACCTTTTTCGTAAAAAAACCTTCCTTTTTGAGAAAAGTTTTCTGTAGTTGCGATACAAACCTTATGGATCAATATTTTTTCATAAAATAACTGAAATAAGAACAGCTTCCCATCAGGTCTTTTGTAGTCTCAGTATCTGAATACTGGGCTTTCAGCTGTGCAAAATACGTTCTGTATTTCTGATTTTTAAGATTATCCATTTCTTTCTGGCGGGCATCTTCTTTTTCAGACCACTTCGGATCAGAATAATCAAAATCTTTCGGAGCCTTCGCTTCATACTGGTAATATTTACCTTGCTCGGCACTTGCCATCTGAAACAGGATTCTTGCCTTTTCTTCCTTATTGTTGGAAAGTTTAAGCGCTTTTTGATAATAGCCTATGGCCAGATCAAAATTATCAGGTTCAATATAAGAAGTATCCAGGAAGTTTTTATAATAATACTTATAAGGATTAGTACGGTCCGTATTCCAGAAATTGTATTTTCCTCCGTTGCTGTTATCGATATCCATTACAAACAGCTGGCGGTAATATCCCAGAATAGATGTATTATAAAGCAGATTTCCGATCAGTTGATTGGCTTTCGCTGCTTTTTCATCATTTCCGTTTCCGATCTTTTTAAGCTGAATCAATGCATCACACAATGTCAGTTTATTCATATTGTCTTTGATGAAAGGGAAATCTGTATAGCTTTCGGCTTTCATACTTTCCGTTTCCGGACTTCCGAAGCTTTCCCATACATTATGTCCGAAAACAAGGCTGGAAATATTATCATAGCCGTCATATTCGGCAGGTGCATATTGCTTTGGAGTAATGGTCTGACCCTCTTTTTCAGACCAGTCGTAATTCACTCTCGGAATTCCTGCGAACTGCTGTGCTTTTTCGTAATAGGATTTAGCCTTTTCGAAGTTGGCAAGTCTCATGGCCCTGTCACCATAGATCGTGTTAAAGAAGGCATCAATATTTCCAACACTGTCCATGTTTTTAGCAATGATCTGCTGTTCAAACTGGGTTTTGTTGGTTTTTCTGTAGAAGTCTTCCACACTCTTTACCAAGCTGGAGTTAGGGTTATACTGAAGGTCAGAAAGCTTATTATTCATCAGGAATGACTTTCCGTCTTCTCCCTGAAGGAAGTATCGGTTGGCAAGAACATCTTTAAGGAAGTCGGCAGTAGAAGGAGCATCACCATAATAATCATACTCATTGACATTGGCGGTGTCTTTTTCTACCTTTTTCTCCACAAAATATTCAGCATAATCTTTCATTAAGTGATCTTCGTAGGCAGCATCTATTTTGGGCTGGGAAACAATGTCGTTCAGCACTTTCATCCTTTTGATCTCTTCCTGGTATTCCGGGTTGGTGGTTTTAATGTCATTCAGGATTTCAGAACTTCCTTTATAGTCTTTTTTCAGGAACTTGAGATAGGCGTCTGCAATCTGCCAGTATTCATCTTTGGATTTTTCCTTTGTCTTCTCTGTGAATTTTTCAAGGTCATCCAGATAGTCCTTTGTCTTTTCATCATAATAATATCCCGTTCTTGTATAGAAAGGAATCCGGTCCGGATTGCTGAATAATTCATCATCACTCTGGTCAGCCTTTGCTTTACTGCCGGATTGATCAGACTTGGAGCCTCCGAAAAGATTTTTGAAGAACCTTACGATTTTCTGCCAGAAAGAAACCTTTTCTTCCTTCACCTCCTGGCCGGCTTTGTCTTTTTGCGGATCTGCTGAATCCTTGGTGTCTGCTTTTCCTCTCTGGACAGATATTTTTCCGGAAGCGGCATCAGTATAATAATAGGTCGGAAGGTAACTTCTTTCCAGTTCGTTGATGCTTCTTACCGCCAATACCTTCAGAATTTCGGAATCCGGATTGATGTCATACATCTTTTCCATAATAGGAATAGGATTATTGAAATCCTCATAGCCTAAAAGGAAGTAAGCCATATTTTTCTCCTCATTCGTGCCTGCTCTTTTCATAATATTGCTGAAGGAAGCAGTATCAGAGAGCTTCATGGAAATAAAAGCAGATTCCTTACGGTCTTTGCTGTTCATGAATACCTGGAAGAAGTTCCAGTTGGCATCACTGTTCTTTTCCAGCCCTCTCTGGGCTCCGGCCAGCTGATCCAGTGCCATGAAGTAAACCGCACCTTTCAGTTTGATAGGTTCTATATAGGTTTTGAACGCCTGGAGGGCAGCATCGTAATTTCTTGTATAGTGGTTCAGACGTACCAGCTGATATCCGTAACGCTGCTTGATCTCAGGATTTCTGGCTGCATGATATAAGGAGGTTAAAGCTGCAATAGTTTTATTGTAATCCAGAGCAGTAGCATTCTTACTGTTATTGCTTCTGTCATAGTAAAATGAATTTTCACTTTCCACATAATTGATGCTCATATAAGGTTCCAGATATTTGGCCTCAATCAGATAATCAACTCCTTCCTTGTATTTCTGATAAAACCCGGTACCGAGCTTTTGTAAAAGCGGGTGGGTGGGAGTGCCGTTCTTTAACGCATTGAGATCATTCATGCTCAGTTTGTACACCAGATTTTGCGTTTCCGGATAGCTCAGCTGATTGTTAAAGAACCTCTTCCAGGTCTCAATATTGTCATCAGGAATCAGGGATGCATTATATCCGCTGTAGAACCTTGAAGAATAATTGTGCAGGAAAGGGAGATAAGACTTATCCCGGATAATACTCTGGGTAAAAAGGTTGAAATATTCATAATCAGGATCTGACCAGGCACAGGCATCTGACTGTGTATAGAAAAGGGATACAACCGCAAGTGAAAGAATATACTTTTTCATAGGGTTTGTAGTGTTTTTAGTTTTATAGTCGTTTATTATTACAATATCGGGCAGACATTTCCGTAAATAAGAATGAAAGGTCTGTCTTCATCTGCAGGAGATTTAAAATTTTCGATCTGACACAAATTTACTATCTAATTGATAATAAATAATATTAAAGTGTGGGATTTTTTTCTGCAGGAAGCTGATAACCTCTTCAAGCTGTTCTTCTGAAATTTCCTCCACCTTAATTGTAAATCCTTTGTTCATATAATTTCCGAAATAAAACCCGTCCTTCAGAATTTCAACTTCGGAAGGTGAAATCCTTTTAAAATTGGGATTGTCAAGGTCCTTTTCAGACAAGGCATTGATAAGTCTGTGCTTTTCCAGATGATTGGTGACAATTCCCCATGAATAAACAGGAAGTGCAACTTCAATCTTTTTTACAGGATAATCTTCCAGCTTTGAAAGATAGCTCCTGAGGGTGCTGACGTCCAGAATAGAATTCTTATCTGATTTTTCCAGCGGTGAGGAAGTAGAATAGCACATAAGGTATACTTTTTCTACAGGAGGAATCCCTGTGTTTTTTTTATCCTTTACCTGATGAAGGCGCAGGGTACAGGTGATCTCTTTTCCGGAAACCCTTTTCAGCTCCTTTAGAAATTTAAAATAATCCTCGCGGGTACCTGCCGTCCAGTCACAGTCGATCTGAATTTCATTATTGATCTTTAAATGATATTCTTCCGCTTTCTTTTGCACTAAATGATGAATACTTTCTGCGAGAAATGTAATCTCATCCGGGCTAATCCCCAAAAGAGCAGGGTTGGTAATGAAAACAGTCGGTACGATTTGTTTGCTGGTCTGAAAACTGGCATCTTTCGTAATCACAGCTACAGGTTGAAATTTTCCATCGATCTTATCAACATCGAAAAATCTTGTATAGAGAAAGGGCACCGGTGCTTTGTCAAGAACCCTTTTTTCTTCCGGGTCAAGTTTCAGATTGGTTTTCCAGTAATAAAATGTATAAGGATGTTTCTCTTTACTGCTGCATGAAGCAATGAGGAGCAGGATGAATAGAAATCTTAGTATTTTCATTGATATAAAATACTCTTGCAGTCACAGTTCTTCTGGTTCATATCCGGGCAGCAGCCATCCGTTTTTTTTATATTTCCCTGCGCATCGGTAAGGTAAATATTCTTTTTGTCAAATTTTACGTAAAATGTTTCATTGTAGGTTTTGAAATGAACCTTCATCACCTTTGGATTGTACTTTCCGGCATTGATGACCTCTTTTTTCTCCTTCCCGGTTTCCGGATCTACCTGGATGAATCCAAACTGTACGTCCCCGTTCTTTTTAACGTCCAGATAATAAGCGGGGGCTCCCGAACCTTCCTCTCCGGTTTCTATATTAAAATCTCTTTTTCCTGTGAAGGGTACCTGCGATTGTGCAAAAGATAAAATACTGATGCAAAGAATAAGTAAACTGAAAATCTTTTTCATGAATTTTTTTTTTCAAAATTAAAAATATTTACCCAAACCTTAAACCGTAAAATCCCGGTGATTTCTAAATGTAATACCAAACTTTTATTAGAACAAGTCTCTGCAATTGGTAGTAGCATTCCCCTCCGTCAGAGTGTTGGTAAATCTATGATTTGACGGGATGGTTTTCCCTATATACAAAAACCACCCCAAAAGGAGCGGCTTTGTATCGTTATTCATACAATTCACTTTCGCAGGTGCAGGTTTCTTTATCTATGCTTTCTCTGGCAGAGCAGCAGCCTTCCAGATTCAGTATATTTCCTTTTTCGTCTGTCATAAAGATCTTATTCTTATCAAATTTTACAAGGAAAGTCTCTTTGTATTTTTTGAAATGTACTTTCATGACTTTATTGGGGGCATATTTTCCTGCATTTATTTCCTCCTTGGTTTCTTCTTGGTTTGCCTGGTTTACCTGCACATATCCAAAAAAGACATCCCCGTTTTTTTTCACATCCAGATAATAGTGAGGAGTGCCTGTTCCGCTATATCCTTTCATAATATCAAAACTTCTGTATCCTGTAAAAGGAACCTTTACCTGTGCAAAAGATAAAATACTGATGCAGAGAATGAGTAAACTGAAAATCTTTTTCATGAATTTTTTTTTTCAAAATTAAAAATATTTACCCAACTCCAAAACCGTAAAATCCCGGTGATTCTTTACTTGGTAATCAATAATATCATTAAAACAAATAATTTTTAGAGCCATTCTCTTGCACCGGAAGGATGTCAAATCGAAGATTTGACGGGGTGGTCATTAAAAAACTGTCGCCGCCAGCTGAATCCTTGCATACTTATTAGAGGGATTCCACATAGCCATCATAGAAACGGGTAAGCTGTAATGGTCTGTGATTTTAATAACCTTCCCGGCTTTTACGCCTACATTGACGATGTCAAAATTATTTTTTCCATTGCCGTATAAAAAGGTGTCGCCATTCAATGAAAACCCTGCACCTACGAAGGCATCCAGATTCACCTTTTGTCCGCTGATCACAGGGTAGCTGGCCTGGATATAGGTAGAATATCTGTTCTTCTTATAGCTCCCATCCGGTTCCAGTATAACTTCTCCGGCATTGGCTCCTCCGTAAAGCATAATGTCAGCTTCAATATTAAGAGGAAAAGAAGGTCCGAAAGTATAATTCGTCCTGAGATCAATGATATGGGCTGTTCTTCTTTGGGAGTAACTGAAAATGTCATCAGCCGCTACAGCAGTATTGATATTCCTTGAATTGTAAAGGCCCCATAATCCGATATAAAAACGCCCGTCAGAATACTGGATATAATAATTGATCTCTTTATAGTGGGTATTGTCCTTGTCATCGGCAAGAGCAGAAGCTCCCCAGATCCCCACTTTCCATTTCTTTTCTGCATCCAGTGCATAAGAGAGGTTTCCCATGACTACAGGCTTGTCTGTAATGATCAGTCCTCTCCACAGGTGATTGTTCTGAATATTGGCAGTAAAGTCCAGCCTGCCTTCTTTGGTTTCTTTTCCTTCACCGCTTTCCTGAGAAAATAATCTTCCTGTGCCTAATGCGATCAGGAAAATTGCCTTAAAGATTTTCATCATTGGTATTGCTTATTTTTTCGTTAAATATGAATTCAAGACGCAAAAGCCCGCCACGCCATGGCCTGCAAAGCGTTTGAAGGGAAGCCTTATGATGTATCCCATAAGGCTTTTGCGTTAAATAATCTAAATTTTTAGCTTAAACATCCATATAAAAGAGCGGCGATAACAGCTCCTGTTACAGGTCCTATTACAGGAATCCATGCATATCCCCAGTCACTGCTGCCTTTCACAGGAAGAATAGCATGCATGATCCTGGGAGCGAGATCTCTTGCCGGATTGATGGCATATCCCGTAGTTCCTCCTAAAGACAGTCCGATTGCCCAGACAAGGAAGGTAACCGGAATGGCTCCTACAGAACCAAGCCCTACTTTCGCTGTTGGATCTGCATGAAGTGAAATGCTGGGATCTGAAAAATAAAAGATCACGAATACCAGAACAAACGTCCCGATGATTTCACTAATAAGATTGGATGAAGTCTTTCTGATGGCAGGCCCCGTGCTGAAGCATGCCAGCTTGGCTCCTTCGTCTTCTGTAACTGCAAAATGATCCTTATGAAACAGCCATACCAGAAATGCACCTGTCATTCCGCCCATCATCTGGGCTGCGATGTAAGAAGGGACAAGATTCCAGGAGAATTTGCCTGCTGTTGCCAGGCCGATGGTTACGGCCGGATTCAGGTGTGCACCGCTTACAGGTCCGGCAACAGTTACTCCGATAAAAACGGCCAGCGCCCATGCAGTGGTAATTACAATCCAGCCTGAATTATTTCCTTTCGTATCTTTTAATACAACATTGGCTACAACGCCGTTTCCTAATAGTATAAGAAGTGCTGTACCTATTAATTCTGCGATAAATGGTGTCATGTGAGTTTTTTTAAGGTCATGGGATTAATCTTCGATCCAGTTTTGAGCACGGGATACAGCTCTGTTCCATAGATGTACCATTTTTTCCACCTTTTCCTTTTCCAGTTTAGGATGGAAATCTTTTTCTATGATCCATTGAGCCTGTATTTCATCTATGTTTTTCCAGTATCCTACAGCAAGACCGGCAAGATAAGCCGCGCCAAGTGCTGTAGTTTCCAGTGTTTTTGGTCTGGTGATTTTAAAGCCGAACAGGTCAGACTGAATCTGCATGAGCAGGTCGCTTGCCGAAGCACCACCGTCTACCCTCAGTTCAAGACTTTCTCTTCCTGAATCCGCTTCCATGGCCTTTACAATATCATACACCTGGAAAGCAATTCCTTCCAGAGTAGCTCTGGCAATATGTCCGTCTGTGGTTCCTCTGGTGATTCCCACTACGGTTCCTCTTGCATATTGATCCCAGTGAGGGGCGCCCAGCCCGGTAAGAGCCGGAACAAAATAAACACCGCCGTTATCTTCTACAGATGCTGCCAATTCATTCACCTGCTCAGAAGAGCTGATTAATTTAAGCCCGTCTCTCAGCCACTGAATAGCTGCTCCGCCTACAAATACACTTCCTTCCAATGCGTAATTAACTTCACCATTGATCTTCCAGGCTACAGTAGTGAGAAGGTTATTTTTAGAAGAGACGGCTTCTTTTCCTGTATTCATCAATAAGAAACATCCTGTTCCGTAAGTATTCTTTACCATTCCCGGAGACGTACACATCTGCCCGAATAAGGCTGCCTGCTGATCTCCTGCAATCCCTGCAATCGGAATTTTAGTGGAGAACAGGGTAGTGGCTGTTTCGCCGTATACTTCACTGCTTTGCTTTACCTCCGGAAGAATCGCTTTCGGAATATTGAACAGTTCCAGCAAATCATTATCCCAGTCAAGAGAGTGAATGTTCAGAAGCATGGTTCTGCTGGCATTGGATACATCGGTAATAAACATTTTACCACGGGTCAGTTTCCATACCAGCCAGGTATCAACCGTTCCGAAACATAATTTTCCAGCTTCTGCTTTTTCTCTTGCGCCCTCTACATTATCGAGGATCCATTTCAGTTTGGTCGCTGAGAAGTAAGCATCCAGCACAAGTCCTGTTTTTTCTCTGATTGTTTCAGCGTGTCCCTGTTCTTTCAGTTCATCACAATATTTTGATGTTCTTCTGTCCTGCCATACAATAGCGTTGTATATAGGTTCCCCGGTTTCTTTGTCCCAGACAATTGTCGTTTCCCGCTGGTTGGTAATACCGATAGCGGCTACTTCCAATCCGGAGATTCCTGCTTTTGCTATGATTTCTGCTGCTACGGAGATTTGTGAAGACCAGATTTCATTCGGGTCGTGCTCTACCCATCCCGGGGTAGGAAAGATTTGTCTGAAGTCTTTCTGAGACAGGTATTTTATTTCTCCGCTGTGGTTGAATAGAATCGCTCTGGAGGAAGTTGTTCCCTGGTCTAGAGCGAGAATTAATTTTTCATTCATATATAAAGTGTTAATTCAGGTTGATAACTTTAGGTGAATAAGGCGTTAATAAATAGCCTCTTGCCAGATCGATGAATTCATTTTCCTGTTTTTGGGCCCATTCTTCAGGGTGTCCTTTTTCTTCAGCAATGATTCTTGCTACATGGTGAGCGCTGTCTATAGCAGCTCTTGCATCCAGGAATAAAAGACGTACCCTTCTTGCCAGGATATCCTCAACGGTTTCTGCCATTTCATTTCTTGCAGCCCATACAACTTCTGCTACAGTAAACGGATGGTCCGGATGAATCTTTTGGGCATATCTTGGGTTGCTGTCCTGTAAAGCTTTGATAGCTGGGATATCAGATCCGTAAACGTATAGATGATTGGTTCTGTCTACCTGTTCAGGTTTTACATTTCCATGAATAGAAAGATGTTCTGTTTTAGAAGGGGTATTTCCCAGCCTGTGAATTTTCATTGCTTCGTTTACCGTGTCTTCTGCCATTTTTCGGTAAGTTGTCCATTTTCCTCCGATAATGGAAACCAATCCGGTAGGAGAGGTGATCACTTTGTGGCTTCGGGAAACTTCTTTAGTGTTTTTGCTTCCGTCTTTAGGAGCTGCAAGGGGACGAAGTCCGGCGAATACAGATTTTACATCCTCACGGGTTGGTTTTTTAGCCAGATACTGTCTTGCGGTATTTAAAACGAAACTGATCTCTTCCTCCAAAGCACGGGGCTCAAAACTTTCATCTTTAAGAAGGGTATCCGTAGTTCCTACCAAAGCCCTGTCATGCCATGGGACAACAAACAGCACCCTGCCGTCTGAGGTTTTCGGGATCATGATGGCATCGTCGCTTTTCAGGAAAGATTTATCCAGTACAAGGTGAATTCCCTGGCTTGGTACTACAAGTTTGCCATGCTTAGGGTTGTTCATATTAAGAATATCATTGGTAAATACCCCTGTCGCATTGATGACAACATTTCCGTGAATCTGATACTGTTGCTGGTTAAACTGATCTTCGGCTGTAACCCCGATGATCTTACCAGAATCATTTTTTAAAAGCCCTACCACTTTCATATAATTGATGGCAGTTCCTCCTTTTTCAATAATTGTCTGGGTTAAGTTAACTGCTAATCTTGCATCGTCGAATTGCCCGTCCTGGTAAACAACACCACTCATCAAATGATTTTGTTCAATAGTCGGAAGCTTTTCTACGGTTTTGGATTTGCTGATATATTTTGTCTTACCCAAACTCAGTTTTCCGGCAAGGAAGTCGTAGACAGACAAACCTATTTTATAATAGATTCCACCCCACCAGGTATAATTAGGAATAATGAAAGACTGGTTTTTTACGATATGGGCTGCATTTTTTGCCAATAGCCCCCTTTCTTTCAAAGCTTCTTTTACCAGACCGACATCTCCCTGGGCAAGATATCTTACCCCGCCGTGTACCAGTTTGGTACTTCTGCTGGATGTTGCTTTCGCAAAGTCATGAGATTCAAGCAATAAAGTTTTGAATCCTCTGCTTACTGCGTCTAATGCTGAACCTAAACCACTGGCTCCTCCTCCTATGACAATAAAGTCCCATTCTTTTACATTGGTTAATTTACTGAGTTCTTCGTTTCGTTTCATAAATGTTTCGTTTATGTTTCGTTTTCAAATATATAAATTAAAAATGAAAGCAAAAAGAAAATAAATGAAATTTTAAAATAAGTAAATTTATGACTTGCTATTGCCTTTATGATTGAATATGATGGGATTACCTATTAATAGTATCCGGGCAATAAAAAACGCACATGTGAAAAAAAAGCGGTATTTTTGAGGAAACGAATAAAATGGAAAAGCTAATTCCAAGGCATGATGAAATATTGAAAGAGCTGGATGAAAAAGGTCATGTTCTTGTTCAGGATTTGTGTGAAAAATTAAATGTTTCTTCGGTTACGATACGAAAGGATCTGAACTATCTCGAAAGTCTGGGGCTTCTTTTCAGAAATCATGGAGGAGCAAGTAAGCAGGTGAGGTATGCTTATGAAAAAAATGTAGGGGAAAAAGAAAATATCAATGTAGATGCAAAACAGGCCATTGCTAAGGCTGCTCTTTCGTTGATTCAGGAGAATGACTGTATCATACTGGCGTCGGGAACTACGATGCACTATCTGGCAAGAATGCTGATGAACTTTGGGCCGCTTACCGTTCTGACATCTTCTTTGAGGGTCGCTATTGAACTTTGCAATAATCCGAATATTAATGTTATTCAGCTGGGTGGGGAGGTGAGAAAAAGCTCCACTTCCATTGTAGGATCCATTTCTGAAGGCATTCTGAAGCAGTTCTCATGCAATAAACTTTTTCTGGGAGTGGACGGTATCGATCTTGAATTTGGAATCAGTACTTCCAACGCTGCGGAGGCGCATCTTAACCAGGTGATGATTGAATGTTCGGATAAAACCGTAGTTCTTGCAGATTCTTCCAAATTGAACAAAAAAGGTTTCGGGAAAATTGCTTCACTGGATCAGGTGGATTATCTGATTACGGATGATGGTATCACGGTTGAAGATCAGATGAAGCTTGAAGAAATTGGAGTTAACGTGATGAAATGACCTCGGGTATTGATATAGAGGATTGAATGTGTTTTTAGGTAATATTCAGTATTTTGCTATATTGTTTATGTTTTTAATATTTATTTGTGAATTTTATTGATAAAAATTTGGATATTTATCTTTTTATTCATTACTTAGTGAAGTTAAAAACTAAAAAAATATTACCATGAAAAAATTATTCTTAGTAGCAACATTAATGGTTGCTGGTCTGATGAGTGCAAACACAATCGCTCCTGAAGTTGAAATTACAGAAAATACACCTGCAGTAGAAGCGGAAGCTCCTGAAGTAGCAGAGGCGGCTGTTGCCTGTGTTCCTGCCACGCTTTCCTGCGGAATTCAAGGGACGGCTTGTGGAGAAACCCTGGGAGATATCATAGACGTTGTTCTTGTAGCGGACGCACTACTATGTCCTTAATTATTGATAAAATAACTTATATAAAGAGGATTTCATATCCTCTTTTTTATTAATTAAAATTGATGTTTTTTATGCAGAAACTTGGAATAATATTTTTGTCTTTATTGCTTGGTGTTTATGTGAGTGGTCAGAAAGCGGTTAATTTAGATGTGGTGAAATCCCAGTATATCTACTTGCTGACAAGTCAGCGGGACTCATTGGATAAGGAAAACATCGGGCAGGAATATTTTATATTGCAAAGGGGGAAGCAGAAGTCACAGTTTATGAGTTTGAATTCTTATAAACGGGATTCTATTACAACAGACCTGATCAATAACAGGTCTTCGGTTGCTAACCTGAACCTGGGAAATATTCCGAAGACAGACTTTGCTTTCAGAATTATTAAAGATCAGAGTAAGAATACAGTAGAATTTTATGATAAAATAATAAGGGCCGATTTTTTATACGAAGAAAGTCCGGGATTTAAATGGAGGATCACTGATCAAAAGAAGAAGATGGGCAATCTCAACTGTCAGGCGGCGCTACTCACCTATGCAGGCCGTAATTATAAAGCCTGGTTTACGAATGATATTCCGGTTTCAGATGGTCCTTATAAGTTTTACGGGCTGCCGGGGCTGATTGTGGAGATGGAGGACGACAAAAAACATTATAAATTTGAACTGATCAGTTATAAAAATCTGGCTGACGAAAAACCATTGTGGATCTCGGAAAGAAGGCTTGGTGGTAAAAAGATTGCCAAAGCAGAGTACTATAAGGCATTAAAGAACAGTCAGGACAATATTATCCTTGAAATGTCCAAGAGTGGTTTTAATCTTAGCCCTGATGCCGAGAATCAGGTAAAAGAGAAATTGAAAAAACGTAATAATCCTATAGAACTGGTTCCGTAATCTGTAAGAAGGAGCCTGAAAATATAAAGCCTTATGCTCTCATAAGGTTTTTTTATTTGAATATAATGACGGTGTTGTAATGTAAGGTCTTGTAGTTGTTATTTTTTTCTGACCAGACAGGATGAAAATATTTCATTATCCAATACTTATGGCATTTTATTTGATTCTTGCTGTTGGCTCTGAAGGGTCCGGATTGACAATTGAAGTGAAAAGACTGTTTTTTATGCCTGATTCATTTTTTCAAAACCTGTTTTGTTTCCGAAAATGATCTAAATGATTAAAAATCAAAATATTTTAATTGAAATATTTGCCAGTTACAAAATTATTCATAAATTTGCACACTCATTTTAGGAGCGTAGTGTGCCTATATCAGAATTAGAAATCACTTCAGACTCCCGGAAAATGGAAAAAATAAAGGATAAATTTTATTATAATATAAACAATGTCAGGTATTATTGGTAAAAAAATCGGTATGACATCTTTGTTTAACGAAGAAGGGAAAAACATTCCTTGTACAGTTATTCAGGCTGGTCCATGCTCGGTTTTACAGGTCAGAACCTTAGAAAAAGACGGTTATAAAGCTGTTCAATTAGGTTTCGATGACAAGAGTGAGAAGAACGTTGGTAAAGCGTTAGCTGGTCATTTTAAAAAGGCTGGTTCTGCTCCTAAAGCTAAATTGGTTGAATTCTACAGAGAATTCGTTGATGAAGTAAAAGTAGGAGAAGAAGTAAAAGTTGATTTATTCTCTGAAGGAGAGTTTGTTGACGTAACAGGAACTTCAAAAGGTAAAGGCTTCCAGGGTGTTGTTAAGAGACACGGATTTGGAGGTGTAATGCAGGCAACTCATGGTCAGCACAACAGACTTAGAGCTCCAGGTTCTATCGGTGCTGGTTCAGACCCTTCAAGAGTATTCAAAGGGATGAGAATGGCTGGAAGAATGGGAGGTGAGCAGGTAACTGTTCAGAACCTTCAAGTGTTAAAAGTTGATCAAGAACAAAATCTTTTAGTAGTAAAAGGTGCTGTTCCGGGAGCTAAAAATTCTTATGTAATTATCAGAAAATGGAACTAGTAGTATTAAATACATCAGGAAAAGAGACCGGAAGAAAAGTAACTCTAGACGAAACAGTATTCGGAATTGAGCCAAATCAGCACGCGGTTTACTTAGAAGTTAAACAGTACCTTGCTGCACAAAGACAAGGAACTCATAAAGCAAAAGAAAGAAGCGAAATTACTGCTTCTACTAAAAAGCTTAAGAAGCAAAAAGGATCAGGATCTGCTAGATACGGTGATATCAAATCTCCAGTATTCAGAGGTGGAGGTAGAGTATTCGGACCAAAACCAAGAGACTACAGATTCAAATTGAACAAAGCTCTTAAGAGATTAGCTAAAAAATCTGTTTTATCTCAGAAAATGAGAGACAACAGCATTAAAGTTTTAGAAGATTTGAGCTTTGGTGCTCCTAAGACTAAAGATTTCATCAATGTATTGAATGCATTGGAACTTAACGGTAAGAAATCTTTATTCGTTCTTCCTGAAGCTAACAAGAATGTGTATTTATCTTCAAGAAACTTACCTAAAACTAAAGTAATGAACTTCAACGAAATCAGTTCTTACGATTTAGTAAACGCTGGTGAGATCATTTTCTTAGAAGGTGCAGTTGAAAAATTCCAGGAAAATTTAAAGAAATAAGTCATGTCAGTTATTATTAAACCAGTTATTTCAGAAAAGGCTAACTACCTTACAGATTTAAGAGGTACTTATTCTTTCTTAGTAAACCCTAAGGCGAATAAGATCGAGATCAAAAAGGCTGTTGAAGCAGCTTACGGTGTAAAAGTAGCAGACGTTAATACAATGATTTATGCTCCGAAGGTTTCTTCAAAGTACACTAAAAAAGGTCTTCAAGTAGGAAAGACAAACAAATTGAAAAAAGCGGTAATCAAACTTGCTGAAGGTGAGGTTATCGATATTTTTGCTGTAAATTAATTATTAATTATAAATAATAGTAATGTCTGTTAGAAAATTAAAACCTATCACCCCGGGACAGAGATTCAGAATTGTAAACAATTTTGAGGAAATTACTACTAACAAGCCAGAGAAATCTCTGACAGTTGGTATTAAAAAGTCAGGTGGACGTAACCAAACAGGTAAAATGACCATGCGTTACACCGGAGGTGGACACAAAAAGAAATACAGAATTATTGACTTCAAAAGAAACAAAGCAAACGTTGAAGCCACTGTAAAAACTGTAGAATACGATCCAAACAGAACTGCATTTATCGCTTTATTAGAATATGCTGACGGAGAGAAGAGATATATCATCGCTCCAAACGGTATCAAAGTTGATCAGAAAGTGATTTCTGGTGAAAGCGTAGAGCCGAATGTAGGAAACGCAATGAAGTTGAAAAACATTCCTTTAGGTACTGTGATTTCTTGTGTTGAAATGAAGCCTGGTCAAGGTGCTATTTTAGCAAGAAGTGCTGGTTCTTCAGCTCAATTGACTTCCAGAGATGGTAAATATGCAATCATCAAATTACCTTCAGGAGAATCCAGAATGATCCTTACTGAATGTATGGCAATGATTGGATCAGTTTCCAACTCGGATCACCAATTAACTGTATCAGGTAAGGCTGGTAGAAGCAGATGGTTAGGTAGAAGACCAAGAACAAGAGCGGTTGTAATGAACCCTGTAGATCACCCAATGGGAGGTGGTGAAGGACGTTCTTCAGGAGGTCACCCAAGATCTAGAAACGGTAAACCGGCTAAAGGTTACAAAACTAGAAAGAAAAACAAAGTGTCTAACCGTTACATCGTATCTAAAAGAAAATAATTATGGCAAGATCACTTAAAAAAGGACCGTTCATTCATCATACTTTAGATAAGAAGGTTCAGGCAAATATAGAGTCTGGTAAGAAGACAGTTATCAAAACTTGGTCTAGAGCATCTATGATCTCTCCGGACTTCGTAGGACAAACTATTGCTGTACACAACGGGAAATCTTTTATCCCTGTATATGTTACAGAAAACATGGTTGGTCACAAGTTAGGCGAATTTTCTCCAACAAGATCTTTCAGAGGTCATGGTGGTAACAAAAATAAAGGAAGCAGATAATCATGGGATCAAGAAAACAAGATAGTTCAATCGCAAGAAAAGAAGCTAACAAAGACGTTGTAAAAGCTTCATTAAATAATTGCCCGTCTTCTCCAAGAAAAATGAGATTAGTTGCTGATATCATTAGAGGAGAGCAGGTAGATAAAGCTCTTTATATCCTAAAATATTCTAAGAAGGATGCTTCTAACAAGTTAGAAAAATTACTTCTTTCTGCTATGGCAAACTGGCAGGTGAAAAACGAAGGTGCGGATATTGAAGAAGCTAACCTTATCGTTAAAGAAATCTTCGTGGATAGCGCAAGACAATTGAAGAGACTAAGACCAGCTCCACAAGGTAGAGGGTACAGAATCAGAAAAAGATCTAACCACGTTACATTAATCTTAGGTAATAAAGAAAATTAATCAAGGTATGGGACAGAAGACAAATCCAATTGGTAATAGATTAGGTATCATCAGAGGATGGGATTCTAACTGGTTTGGTGGAAACGATTATGGAGACAGAATCGCTGAAGACTACAAAATCAGAAGATACCTTGAGGCTAGATTATCTAAAGGTGGTATTTCAAAAATTTATATTGAAAGAACCCTTAAATTAGTAACAGTTACAATCACTACTGCTAGACCGGGATTGATCATCGGTAAAGGAGGTCAGGAAGTTGATAAATTGAAAGAAGAGTTGAAGAAATTGACTGGTAAGGATATTCAGATCAACATCTTCGAAATCAAAAGACCTGAATTAGATGCTGTACTAGTTGCTGATAGTATTTCTAAGCAAATTGAAAACAGAATTTCTTACAGAAGAGCTGTTAAAATGGCAATGGCAAGTACTATGAGAATGGGTGCTGAAGGTATCAAAGTTCAGATCTCTGGTAGATTGAACGGAGCTGAAATGGCAAGATCAGAATCTTTCAAAGAAGGAAGAATTCCATTGTCAACTTTCAGAGCTGATATCGATTACCACTGGGCAGAAGCTCACACTACTTACGGTAGATTAGGAGTAAAAGTTTGGATCATGAAAGGTGAAGTTTACGGTAAAAGAGAACTTTCTCCACTAGTGGGACAACAGAAAAAAGGAGGTCAGTCAGACAGAGGAAACAGAGGAGGAGACAGAGACAACAGAAGACCTAGAAAAAACAACAACAATAACAATAATAATTAAAATTTTAGATTAGAGTTTTGAGTTTTAAATTACCGTTACTTTTTTAAAATTAAAAAAAATCTAAAATCTAAAATCTAAAATCTAAAATTTAGAAATTATGTTACAACCAAAAAGAACCAAATTCCGTAGAGTTCACAAGATGAAGATGAAGGGGAATGCCCAGAGAGGTAGTCAACTTGCTTACGGAACATTTGGGATCAAAGCAACTGAAGGGGCTTGGATCACTGCAAGACAAATTGAAGCGGCTCGTATTGCTGCGACAAGATATATGAAGAGAGAAGGTCAACTATGGATCAAAATCTTCCCGGATAAGCCGATTACTAAGAAACCAGCCGAAGTAAGGATGGGTAAAGGTAAAGGTGCTGTTGAATACTGGGTAGCTGTAGTAAAACCAGGTAAAATTATGTTCGAAGTAGGTGGAGTTCCTTACGAAGTTGCGAAAGAAGCTCTTAGACTTGCTGCACAGAAATTACCGGTAGTTACTAAATTCATCGTTGCTAACGATTTTGTTAAACCTCTATAATCTTTGAATACAATGAAAAAAGCTGATATTAAAAATCTAAGCGCGGGTGATATTCAAGCTCAATTAACTGAAGCTAAAGCTCAATATTCTAAATTGAAATTGGCTCATGCAATCAGCCCAATTGAAAACCCTATTCAAATCAGAGATTTGAGAAAAACAATCGCAAGACTAAACACTGAGTTAACTAACAAACAATAATTTCATTTTACAATGGATAGAAATTTAAGAAAAGAAAGAATCGGAGTGGTTTCCAGCAATAAAATGGAAAAAACTATTGTTGTTAGTGAAACTACAAGAGTAAAGCACCCGATGTACGGTAAATTCGTTTTGAAAACGAAAAAATATACTGCACACGACGAGAACAACGAATGCGCAGAAGGTGATACAGTTCTTATCCAAGAAACTAGACCTTTGAGCAAAAGCAAGAGATGGAGATTAGTAAGAATCATTGAAAAAGCTAAGTAATAATGTTACAAACAGAATCAAGATTAAAAGTTGCTGATAATACAGGTGCAAAAGAAGTACTAGTTATCAGAGTTCTGGGAGGAACCAGAAGAAGATATGCTTCAGTTGGTGATAAAATCGTTGTTACGATCAAAGATTCTACACCATCAGGAAACGCAAAAAAAGGTCAGGTATCTAAAGCTGTAGTAGTAAGAACTAAAAAAGCAGTAAGAAGAAAAGATGGTTCATACATCAAATTCGACGACAATGCTTGTGTATTACTAAACGCAGCAGGAGAAATGAGAGGAACGCGTGTTTTCGGACCGGTTGCTCGTGAGTTGAGAGACAAAGAATATATGAAAATCATTTCATTAGCTCCTGAAGTACTTTAATTTTTAAAATTTTTTAAAGAAATGTCAAAGTTAAAAATAAAAAGAGGAGATAACGTAATCATTACTACTGGTAAGAAAGATATCAAAGGTAAGACTGGTGAAGTTATTGAAGTGATCAAGAAAGAAGGAAGAGACCCTAGAGTAGTTGTTGCAGGACTTAACATCATCAAAAAGCACGTTAAGCCTTCAGCTTCAAATCCTCAAGGAGGAATCGTTGAAAGAGAAGCTTCTATTCATATCTCAAACGTAGCTTTAGTAGGTAAAGACGGAAAAGCTATCAAAGTAGGTTACAAAATCGAAGGAGATAAGAAAGTAAGAATCAACAAAAAAACGGGTGAAACTTTATAATTTTAAATAACACATGGAATATATAGCAAGACCCAAAAAAGCATATAAAGAGACAATTGTTCCTGCAATGATGGAAGAATTCGGGTATAAGTCAGTAATGCAAGTACCTAAATTAGAGAAAATCGTTGTATCACAAGGTTTAGGTGATGCTACTGCAGACAAGAAAATCATTGATTATGCTGTAGAAGAGCTTACAAATATCACTGGTCAAAAGGCTGTTGGTACGATCTCTAAGAAAGACGAAGCTGCTTTCAAATTGAGAAAAGGTATGCCGGTAGGTGCAAAAGTTACCCTTAGAGGAAACCAGATGTATGAATTCTTAGACAGACTTACTTCTTCTGCTTTGCCTCGTATCAGAGATTTCTCTGGAATCAAAGCGGATGGTTTCGATGGTAGAGGTAACTACAACTTAGGTATTACTGAGCAGATTATCTTCCCTGAAATCGTAATTGACAAAGTGAAAAAAATCCAGGGGATGGACATCACTTTCGTTACAACTGCGAAAACAGATAAAGAAGCTAAAGCATTATTAACTCACTTCGGTTTACCATTTAAAAAGAACTAAGAAATGGCTAAAGAATCAATGAAAGCGCGTGAGCGCAAAAGAGAAGCACTAGTTGCTAAATACGCTGCTAAAAGACAAGCTCTTAAAGAAGCTGGTGATTACGAAGGACTTCAAAAATTGCCTAAAAATGCTTCTCCTGTAAGATTACACAACAGATGTAAACTGACAGGTAGACCAAGAGGATACATGAGAACGTTCGGTATTTCCAGAGTAACTTTCAGAGAAATGGCAAACAACGGTCTTATCCCAGGTGTAAGAAAAGCTAGTTGGTAATAATTACTAATTAAAATCGGGACAATTAAGTTGTCAGGATACTAAAGAATAAAAATATCAGACCGAAGATTTCTGAAGTCTGATATTTTAATCTTCAAGTCTTTTCAATACTGATTGTTCTTTAACCAATAATTTATAAAAGAAAAATGGTAACAGATCCAATTTCAGATTTCCTAACAAGAGTAAGGAACGCACAAAGCGCAGGCCACAAAGTGGTGGAAATTCCTGCATCGAAAATCAAAAAGGAGATTACTAAGATCCTATTTGATCAAGGGTATATCTTAAACTACAAGTTTGAAGATAACGCTGTTCAAGGAGTGATCAAAATCGCTTTAAAGTACGATAAGCAAACCAACAAACCGGCTATCAAGTCTATCCAAAGAGCTTCTAGACCAGGTTTGAGACAGTACAAAGGTTCAGCTGAGCTTCCAAGAGTACTAAACGGTTTGGGTATTTCTATCATCTCTACTTCTAAAGGAGTAATGACTGACAAGAAAGCTAGAGAAGAGAAAGTAGGCGGTGAAGTAATCTGCTATGTTTATTAATTTTTAATCAGAGGAAAATGTCAAGAATTGGTAAAGCAATTATAACAATTCCAGCAGGAGTTACAATCACTGAAAACAACGGTGTAGTAACTGTAAAAGGAGCTAAAGGAGAACTTTCTCAGGAGCTTACTGCAGGAATTACTTTAGAACAGAAAGATGGTGAACTTAACGTAAACAGACCATCTGATTCTAAACAACACAAAGCGCTTCACGGTTTATACAGAGCGTTGATCAACAACATGATTGTTGGTGTTTCAGAAGGTTTCGAAAAGAAACTAGAACTAGTAGGGGTAGGATACAGAGCTTCTCACGCAGGTCAAAAACTTGAGTTGGCTTTAGGATTCTCTCACGGTATCGTATTAGAACTTCCAAGCGAAGTGAAAGTTGATACATTGACTGAAAAAGGTAAAAACCCAATTATTACTTTAACGTCTCATGACAAGCAACTTCTAGGAATGGTTACTGCAAAGATCCGTTCTTTCAGAAAGCCTGAGCCATACAAAGGAAAAGGTGTAAGATTCGTTGGTGAAAATGTTAGACGTAAAGCTGGTAAATCTGCTTAATAAATTATAAGTATTATGGCATTAAGTAAATTAGAAAAAAGAATAAGAATCAAAAGAAGAGTAAGAGGAAAAATCTCTGGTTCTTCTGAATTGCCAAGATTATCTGTATACAAAAGTAATAAGGAAATTTACGCTCAGTTAATCGACGATAAAAACGGTACAACTCTGGCATCAGCTTCTTCAAGAGAGAAAGGAGTAGACGCTAAAGGTACTAAGACAGAAGTTTCTGCTGCTGTTGGTAAAGCTATTGCTGCTAAAGCTATCGCTGCAGGAATCGAAAATATTGTATTCGACAGAAACGGTTTCGTATACCACGGTAGAGTGAAAGCTCTAGCAGATGGTGCGAGAGAAGGAGGACTTAAATTCTAATCATTAAATTTCGGAAAATATGTTAGGACTAGATAATATAGAAAGAGTAAAACCGGGAGGATTAGAATTAAAAGATCGTCTCGTAGCTGTTAACAGAGTAACAAAAGTAACAAAAGGAGGTAGAGCTTTCGGATTTTCTGCTATCGTAGTTGTAGGTAACGAAGATGGAGTAATCGGTTTCGGTTTAGGAAAATCTAAAGAGGTTGCTTCTGCAATTGCTAAAGCAGTTGAAGACGCTAAGAAAAACCTTGTTAAGGTTCCAGTAATGAACCACACTATTCCTCACCAAACTACTGCTAGATACGGTGGTGCAGATATCTTCTTAAGACCTGCTTCTCACGGTACAGGGCTTATCGCCGGTGGTGCGGTAAGAGCGGTATTGGAATCAGCTGGTATTCACGATATCCTTTCAAAATCTAAAGGATCTTCTAACCCTCACAACGTGGTGAAAGCTACTTTCAAAGCGTTATTGGATATCAGAAGACCTGAAGAAATCGCTAGAATGAGAGGAGTTTCTCTAAGTAAAGTGTTTAACGGTTAATAATTAAAACAATGGCAACAATTAAAGTAAAGCAAGTAAGAAGCGCTATTGGTAGAACAAAAACCCAAAAGAGAACGCTTGAAGCATTAGGATTAAAAAAACTTCACCAAGTTGTAGAGCACGAAGCTACTCCTTCTATCTTAGGAATGATAGCTGCTGTGGGTCACTTACTGGAAGTTCAAAAATAATTTTATAAAAGAGAAATTAAAATGAATTTAAATAACATAAAACCTGCTGCAGGATCTACTTTCAACTCAAAAAGAATTGGTAGAGGTCAAGGTACTGGAAAAGGAGGTACTTCAACAAAAGGTCACAAAGGTCAAAAATCTAGAGCGGGTTATTCTCAGAAAATCGGTTTCGAAGGTGGACAGATGCCTTTACAAAGAAGACTACCTAAATTCGGTTTCAAAAACGTAAACAGAAAAGAGTTTAGAGGAGTGAATCTTGATACAATCCAAACTTTAATCGAGAACAAATCCATCACTGGAGATATCACGAAAGAAGTTTTGGTAGAAAACGGAATCATTTCTAAAAACGAATTAGTGAAAATTATGGGTAGAGGAGAATTGAAATCTGCGGTTTCAATCTCTGCTGACAAATTCACTAAATCTGCTGAAGAGCTTATTGCTAAGGCAGGTGGAAAAGCAATTACCTTATAATACTTACTAATGAAAGAATTTATACAAACACTTAAAAATATTTGGAGTCTTAAAGAGCTTAGAGATAAAATTCTCTTTACTTTAGGAATTATCCTTGTGTATAGATTCGCATCTTATATCTCACTTCCCGCAATTAACCTTGCAGAGGTGGGAGATCTCTTAGAGCATTATAAAAATCAAGGCGGTAACAAGCAAGGAGCAGGTCTCCTTGGCTTGCTTTCGTCGTTTACGGGGGGAGCTTTCAGCCACGCTTCCGTAATGGCGTTAGGAATCATGCCTTATATTTCTGCTTCTATTATTGTTCAGTTGATGGGGATGGCTATTCCTTATCTTCAGAAGCTTCAGAAAGATGGAGAGTCAGGTAGAAATACATTGAACCAAATTACAAGATGGTTAACGATCGGGGTTTGTCTGGTACAGGCACCTTCTTACTTAACTTCTATTACTCAATTATTCTTACCCTATGCTCAGTTCCAGTCTGCATATTATGTAGAGCCTAATTCAATCATGTTCTGGTTACCAAGTATTGTTATTCTTGTAGCCGGTTCAGTATTTGCAATGTGGCTAGGTGAAAAGATTACCGATAAGGGAATCGGAAATGGTATCTCTATCCTTATTATGGTGGGGATCCTTTCAAGATTACCTGAGGCATTCGTACAGGAGATGGCCGTGCAGAACGGTAAAGGAGGAATGGGATCTATCATGATCCTTATTGAAGTATTATTCTGGATGTTGGTAGTTCTTTTAGCAGTGATCTTATCAGTAGCTGTTAGAAAAATTCCAATTCAGTATGTAAGCAGAGCTCAAGCAAGAGGAGGTGTAAACAGAAATCTTATGCAGGGAGCAAGACAATGGATCCCATTGAAAGTAAATGCTGCTGGTGTAATGCCGATTATCTTTGCCCAGGCATTGATGTTCGTACCAGGATTATTAACAAAATTCGATGAGTCTAACACTTTTCTTGCAGGTTTCAAGAATGTTTTTAGCTGGCAGTACAACGTATTGTTTGCGCTATTAATTATTATCTTCTCATTTTTCTATACTGCGATTACTATTCCGGTAAACCAGATGGCTGATGATTTAAAGAGAAACGGAGGTTTAGTACCGAAAGTAAGACCCGGAAAAGAGACCGCTGATTATTTAGATGATATTTTATCAAAAATTACCTTGCCAGGTGCAATTTTTTTATCTATCTTTGCAGTCCTTCCGGCAATTGTGCATGGAAGCTTTGTTCAGACAGATGCGTTTGCCCTATTTTTCGGGGGAACGTCACTATTAATTATGGTGGGTGTAATTTTAGATACAGTTCAACAGATTAATACATATCTGCTGAACCATCACTATGATGGCTTAATGCAGTCTAAATTATCAAGAACGACTGGATATTAATTTATGGCAAAACAAAAACATATTGAACAGGATGGCGTGATCGTGGAAGCACTTTCGAACGCCATGTTCCGTGTAGAGCTGGAAAATGGGCATATCCTTATTGCTCATATCTCCGGCAAAATGAGAATGCATTATATTAAACTTTTACCTGGTGATAAGGTAAAACTAGAAATGTCTCCCTATGATTTAACGAAAGGGAGAATCACATTTAGATACTAAAACAATTAGCCAAATGGAATACCCATTCCATTTGGCATTTGTAAAAAATAAATACTATCAAAATGAAAGTAAGAGCATCAATTAAAAAAAGAAGCGCTGATTGCAAAATCGTACGCAGAAAAGGTGTACTATTCGTAATCAACAAGAAGAACCCAAAATTTAAACAAAGACAAGGTTAACATTAAATTATGGCGAGAATTGCAGGTATTGATTTACCAAAAAACAAAAGAGGTGTTATCGGTTTAACTTACATCTATGGAGTAGGAAGAAGTACTTCTTCTGAAATCCTTAAAGCTGCCGGTATCAGCGAAGACAAGAAAGTCAACGAATGGAATGACGATGAATTGGCTGCAATCAGAACATATATCTCTGAAAACGTAAAAGTAGAAGGAGAATTGAGATCTGAAGTGCAATTGAACATCAAGAGATTGATGGACATAGGATGCCAACGAGGAATACGTCACAGACTTGGATTACCTTTAAGAGGCCAGAGAACGAAAAACAACTCTAGAACACGTAAAGGGAAGAGAAAAACTGTTGCTAACAAGAAAAAAGCTAGTAAATAATCGTTAGGAATTATGGCAAAACAAACTAAAGTAGTTAAAAAAAGAAAAGTAAAAGTTGAAGCTATTGGTGAAGCTCATATTCAGGCTTCTTTCAATAACATCATCATTTCTTTAACAAATAAAAACGGAGAGGTTATCTCTTGGGCTTCTGCCGGTAAAATGGGATTCAGAGGTTCTAAAAAGAATACTCCATTTGCTGCTCAGATGGCAGCTGAAAATTGCTCTGCTGTAGCTCACGAAGCTGGTTTAAGAAGAGTAAAGGTGTTTGTGAAAGGTCCAGGTGCAGGTAGAGAATCTGCTATCAGATCTATCCACAATTCAGGAATTGAAGTTAGCGAAATCGTTGATGTGACTCCAATGCCACACAACGGATGTAGACCACCAAAAAGAAGAAGAGTTTAATTTTTAGAATTTACCCATTATGGCAAGATATATTGGACCTAAAACTAAGATTGCTAGAAAGTTTGGTGCTGCAATCTACGGAGATGATAAAAACTTCGAAAAAAGAAAGAACCAACCGCCAGGACAACACGGTCCTAACAAAAGAAGAGGTGCTAAAAAATCAGAATACGCAGTTCAGTTGGCTGAAAAACAAAAAGCTAAATATACTTACGGTATCTTAGAAAGACAGTTTGCTAACTTATTTGAAAAAGCACACAGAAGTAAAGGGGTAACAGGGGAAGTTCTATTACAACTTTGTGAATCAAGATTGGATAACGTAGTTTACAGATTAGGTTTTGCTAAAACAAGATCTGGTGCTAGACAATTGGTTTCTCACAGACACATCACTGTGAACGGAGAAATACTTAATATCCCTTCTTACTTGGTAAAAGCTGGTGATGTAATCGCTGTAAGAGAAAAGTCTAAGTCTCTTGAAGTTGTTACCAATGCATTGGCTTCTAAGTCAAACTATGAGTGGTTACAATTCAACGATGAGAAGAAAGAAGGTACCTTCATTTCTGCTCCTGAAAGAATCCAGATTCCGGAAGACATCAAGGAGAACCTTATCGTCGAACTTTACTCTAAATAATTTTTTAATCAAATTTTTGCTCAACCCAATAATATGGCAATTTTACAATTCATAAAACCCGATAAAGTAATTTTACTTAACTCTGATGAATTTAAAGGTCAATTCGAATTCAGACCTTTGGAACCAGGTTTCGGGCTTACAATCGGTAATGCTTTGAGAAGAGTGTTGCTTTCTTCTCTGGAAGGATATGCTATTTCATCTATCAAAATAGAAGGTGTAGAGCACGAATTTTCAACTATTCCAGGAGTAATCGAAGACGTTACCGAAATTATTCTTAACCTAAAGCAGGTAAGATTAAAAGCTGCAGCAGAAGGCCAGGCTAATGAGCAGGTTGTTGCTAAAGTTTCAGGTCAAACGATTATTACTGCTGGTGATTTAGGAAAATCGATCAACGGATTCGAGGTTTTAAACCCGGATTTAGTGATTTGTAACCTGAACACTGATGTAACTTTCGAAATTACTTTCAATATTGAAAAAGGAAGAGGATATGTTCCTTCTGAACAAAATAAGTCAAACAATGCACCTGTAGGTACTATTGCTATTGACTCTATTTTCACGCCGATCAAGAAAGTACAGTACAGCATTGAAAATTATCGTGTAGAGCAAAAAACAGACTACGAAAAACTTGTATTAGATATAGAAACTGACGGGTCTATCAGCCCTCAGAATGCTTTAACAGAAGCTTCTAAGATATTAATTTATCACTTCATGTTATTCTCTGATGAGAGAATCACCCTTGAAACTGAAGCTGTAAAAGCATCTATCCAATATGATGAGGAAACTCTTCATACAAGACAATTACTTAAGTCTAAATTAGCAGATATGGATCTTTCCGTAAGAGCCCTTAACTGTCTGAAAGCAGCTGAAGTAGAAACTCTTGGAGAATTGGTTTCTTACAGTAAGTCTGATTTGATGAAATTCAGAAATTTTGGTAAAAAATCTTTGACAGAACTAGAAGAATTAGTGCATTCAAAAGGTCTTAACTTCGGTTTCGACGTTGCAAAATATAAGTTAGACGCTGATAAATAATTAATAATGAGACACGGTAAAAAATTCAATCACTTAGGAAGAACAGCTTCTCACAGAAGTGCTTTACTTTCTAATATGGCTTGTTCTCTAATTGAGCATAAAAGAATCAACACTACTGTAGCTAAAGCTAAAGCTTTAAGAGTATATGTTGAGCCTCTATTAACAAAAGCAAAAGAAGATACTACACACAACAGAAGAGTAGTATTCTCTTACCTTCAAAATAAATTTGCGGTTGCTGAATTATTCAGAACTGTAGCTCCTAAAATCGCTGAAAGAAACGGTGGTTATACAAGAATCATCAAGACAGGATTCAGACCAGGTGATGCTGCTGATACTGCTCTTATCGAATTAGTAGATTTCAACGAGCTTTACAACCCGAATGCTGAGGAGAAAAAAGCTACAAGAAGAAGCAGAAGATCAACTGCTGCACCTAAAAAAGCTGAAGCGGTAGTAGCTGAAGCTCCTGCAGTAGAAGAGAAAGTAGAAGAAGCTAAAGCTGATACTACTGAAGAAAAAACTGAAGAATAATATTCATTCAGATATCAATAGAAAACCATCCGGAATCCGGATGGTTTTTTTTATGCCGGCTCCGGATAATCATTTTCAAAAAGAGAAATATCCTGTTTAAGGTGATAAATCAGAATAAAATGTTGAATTTTTAATTAAATCATTCGAAATATGAATGGTTTTCTTTATTTCTTTAACGCTTAATTAATTTTTTTAGAATAAATTTGCAGGCTTAATAAAACTAATCATGATTATCGTAGAGGATAAGTTAGAAAAAACAATTTCCGGGGAGAGTGTTAACTTTGTAGAGACACCCAATAAAGAGGGAATTATTATTCCTGAATACATTATCATTCATTTTACTGCGGGACATGGGGTTGAAAATACCATCAACTGGTTTAAAGAACCTACAGCGAAAGCTTCCGTTCATGTTATTATTGATAGGGACGGGAGGATTACTCAAATGGTAGAGTTCAATAAAAAAGCCTGGCATGCCGGAAGAAGCCGGTGGGCAGACCGATCAGGATTCAATGACTTTTCCATCAGTATAGAACTGGAAAATCCGGGAAAACTTAAAAAAGTCAATGAAAGATACTACTCATGGTTTGAAAAAGAATATCCGAAAGATGTAGTGGTAGAGGCGATGCATAAACATGAGAATACTACTTCCTATTGGCATAGCTTTACGGAAAGACAGATAGAGAGCTGTTTTCAGGTTTGTAAATTACTGACTGAAACCTATAATATTAAAGATATTCTGGGGCATGATGACATTGCACCTTTCAGGAAAAATGATCCCGGGCCTGCGTTTCCTATGGAAAGTCTCAGGGCAAAATTATTTGGAAGGGAGGATGATACTGCAGATATGTACAATGTAGTGGCAGATTTTGCCAACGTAAGAAAGGATGCCAGAACTGAGTCAGACCTTATTGTGAAACTCAAAAAGAATACCCCGGTTGAATTCATTAAGAGTAAGTTGGGATGGTTTTATGTCTATGTTTTAATGGAGGCAGGAAAAGATGGGGAACCCGTATATGGGTGGATCAATAGTGATCTGCTGGAGAAAGTCTGAGTATATCAATATAAAATAAAATGTCCCTCAATATTGAGGGACATTTTATTTTTAAATCTTTGTTCTTTTCAGTTCGATGATGTTATTGCCTTGCTCCAGGTGAATACTGTCTCCTTTTACCTTTGCGGTCATATCATCCTTTTTGTACACGGTTTCATCCCCGTTGGTTTCCGATTTGGGAAGAGTGAATGTTTTCTTGTTGCTGGTAATAGCTACCGTGCTTTCCTTCGGATCATTTTTAAATACTACTTTTACAAGAGTTCCGTCTGTAGCTTTATAAACATAATCGGTTTTCTCTGTTTTCTGACCATTCATGTCTACTGTAGAGGAACTTTGAGTTACAGAATCTATTTTTCCGTTGGTATCTGTAATAACTGTTTCTGAGCTGTCTGTTTTGATAACGCTTTTGTTTCCGCTTTCATTTTTTTTGCAGCTGATGGCTGTTAAGGTAAGTACTGCACCCAGTACCAGAAGACTTTTTTTCATGATTATATTATTTGATATTCAATATGATTTTTATTCTTTAATTTTACAAAAATCATGCCTTCAAATATGAGAAATTTCAGCCGGTATTTATATAGTATTCTTTTTGTTTTCTTCATTAATACGATGTTTTCCCAAAAAGGAAATTTTGAAATTAAAAACGGTCATTTTTTATTGAACGGAAAACCATTCACCATCTATTCCGGGGAAATGCATTACCCAAGAGTACCATCGGAATACTGGAAGCACAGGATGCAGATGATGAAAGCAATGGGATTGAATACCGTGACCACTTACGTCTTCTGGAATTACCATGAAGAAGCACCCGGAAAATGGAATTTTTCAGGAGAAAAAGATCTGCGCAGATTTATAAAAACAGCACAGGAGGTCGGGTTGTATGTTATCATTCGTCCCGGACCTTATGTATGTGCAGAATGGGAATTCGGAGGGTATCCGTGGTGGCTGCAAAAAAATAAAAATCTGGAAATAAGAAGAGATAATAAAGCTTTTCTGGATGAATGTGAAAAATACATCAATCAGCTTGCGGGGCAGATCGTTCCGCTGCAGATCAATAATGGAGGCCCTGTCATCATGGTACAGGCAGAAAATGAATTTGGATCTTACGTTGCCCAGAGAAAAGATATACCGTTGGAAGAACACCGTAAATACAGCCATAAAATAAAAGACATGCTGTTGAAGGGGGGCATCACTGTTCCGTTATTTACTTCGGATGGAAGCTCGCTTTTTAAAGGTGGCTCTATAGACGGTGCTTTACCCACTGCCAACGGAGAAAGCGATATTGAGGTTTTAAAGAAAAGCATCAATGAATACAATGGAGGAAAAGGTCCGTATATGGTAGCAGAGTATTACCCGGGATGGCTGGACCACTGGGCAGAGCCCTTTGTGAAAGTTGCTGCAGAAGAAGTGGTGAAGCAAACAGACTTATACATAAAAAATGGAGTTTCTTTCAACTATTATATGATTCACGGTGGCACCAACTTCGGCTTTACAAGCGGGGCCAATTATAATAAAGATTTTGACATTCAGCCGGATATTACAAGTTATGATTATGATGCTCCTATCAGTGAATCAGGTTTGGCAACCCCGAAATACAATGCTTTAAGAGAAATATTTCAAAAAATAAATCCTGGCAAGCTTCCGGAAGTCCCGAAAGCACCAAAGGTAATCACGATCCCGGCCATTGGGTTTACAAAAGTCGCCAGCCTGTTTGACGTGATCAGTAAAATAAAGCCTGTTACCGGTGATCAGCCTCTTACATTTGAAGATCTGAATATCGGAAACGGATATGTTGTATACAGGAGAATATCTGATAAAGCTCAAAAAGGATTATTGGAGATCAGGGGATTGAGAGACTATGCCAATATTTATGTGAACGGAGTCTGGAAAGGTGAGCTGAACAGGATCAATAAAAAATACGCTGTTGACATTGACCTCAAAGCCGGGGACCGGTTGGATATTATGGTGGAAAATATGGGGCGTATCAATTACGGTGCAGAGATCGTTCATAATCTGAAAGGCATCATAGAACCTGTCCGGATTAATGGAAGTACCATTTCAGGAAATTGGCAGATGTTTTCTTTACCATTTGATCAATTTCCCAAACATACGTATCAGAAAAAAAATATTGCTGATCGTGTTCCGGTCATTCAGGAAGCAGAATTTAAACTCGATGAAACCGGAGATACTTTTCTCGATATGCGGAACTTTGGGAAAGGCATTGTCTTTATCAACGGTAAAAATATCGGCAGATACTGGAGTGTGGCCGGGCCTCAGCAGACATTATATATTCCCGGAGTCTGGTTAAAAAAAGGGAAGAATCTCGTCCAGGTTTTTGAACAGATCAGGCCTCAGAATACAGTCAGCAGCATAGATCATCCGATCCTGGATCAGCTGGTTAAATAATTCATAAATTATTTAAATGAAACTGAACTTTGCAATGAAAAATTGATTAAATTTAATAGAGAAAAACTAACCATAATTATAAACTCATTAAAGATTACACAAAAGTGTAATTGATTCTTACCTGTTTTCTGTTGAAATTTGCTTCAAACAAAAATGACATGAGCATTTCCATTGCCATAGTAGAAGACGAAAAGAACTACAACAATGCGTTGAAGAAGATCATCAATTATCAGAATGATATGAAGGTGACGGCTCAGTTCTTTGATGGAAGTACGGCATTGAAAAATCTCCCGGAAATCTCCCCGGATGTAGTAATGATGGATATCCAGCTTCCTGATATGCTGGGAATAGAGATCATTGAGCACATCAGAAAGGAGATGTCGGACACCCAGTTCATTATGTGTACAAGCTTTGAAGATGACGAAAAAATCTTCAATTCCTTAAAAGCTGGGGCCATGGGCTACCTTGTAAAAGGAGAAAGCATGGATAAAATTCTGTCGTCCATCCGGGATGTCTATAACGGCGGAGCGCCTATGAGCTTTTCCATCGCCCGGAAAGTCCTGAAACATTTTGAAAAGAAACTGCCCGAGATCAAAGGCTTCGATGAGCTCACAGAGCGTGAAAAGGAAATACTCGAACTGCTTTCACAGGGACTTTTGTACAAAGAAATTGCAGATCAGAAATGCATCAGCATTGATACTGTAAAAAAACATGTAGGCAATATCTACCGGAAACTGCATGTCAGCAACAAAGTAGAAGCAATAAACAAATTTAACAATTTTAAAAACTAAGAAACCATGAGTACAAAAAATCTAAAACTTACTGCAGACCACATTGACTGGAGTAAAATGAAAGTGTATGAGCAATCAGAGACGGGGATAAAAACAGATAATATCCTTTCTGAAACAAAAGGAAACTTTAATAAAGGCTTCCCTGGTGTAAACCATCAGCAACTAAACGAACTTATAAAAACGGATCCTCCTGTAACAGATAATAACCTTATGAAAGCGGCCGATGCGCCCGGGATGATTAATAAGTTTTACACCTGCGTGTCTGATAGTTATGAAAAGCGTTTCCTGATCACAGAAACCGTTCTTAAAGATATTTTCAATAATGTAAATGAAGCTTATATCTTTTTAGGAGAGATTGAGAATGAGGGTCTGATTTTCATGTGGCAGGATTCCAAAGAAGATCAGTACTATATTGTAAACAACTGTGATTCTAAAATAAGTATAACAGAACAGGAGTTTTTAGACCATAAAGAATTTTATGCCAGAAATCTGAAGGGTATATTAGATACTTATATTCCCGAAGGAGATCCTAATCCCGGAAATACAAAGCGCTTTATTGTAAGAGATGGAGTTTATCAGGAATTTTTAAGACAGTCTGCAAAAGAACCTTTATTAACTTTTGTAGTTTCTTTTTACCCTGCAATGCATCTGATAAATGAAATATATTATAATAGGTTGACCTTTATTATGGTGGTAGAAAAATATGTTGATGGTGAATTGAAACCTGCTGATGATACCGCATTATATGACAGAAACGGACTTTGTCCTCCAGGAAACTGTTAAAAAATGACAATACCTGATATCATATATTATACTGTAATCAATACAAATTTTATTGTTTCCATAGCGTATAAAAGGCTGTGGAAACAATTTTTTTTTCTTTATTTCGGGGTGACTGTTGGGGCCGAAATATTAATTACGGCTAAAGCTGACTTTATTACAGCAAGAATATACAACTACTTAGACCTGTTTTGTATTGGCTATTTCGGATATATTTATTACAGAGAAACCGGAAATAGTATGGTGATTAAGATAACAGCATCTGTTTTTCTGCTGTTAAGCAGCCTGTTTATTTTTATTTCCGAAACCGACTATTCTATCATGACAGGATATCTGTATTGTCTGTTCCTCATTTTTATTTCATTGTTCTGGCTATACAGGAAAATTTCCAGGACAGATGAAGACGGAAATATTTTAAACCAACGGTTCTTCTGGCTAAGCAGTTCACTGTTATTCTGGGCCGTATTTTACATTTTCAGAATGCTTCCCATGTATTTTTTTAATACTACAGACCGCAGTTTTTTGATGGAGATTGCTAAGGTTTTTACATTCATTAATATCATAACTTATTTGCTGTTCTTACGCAGCTTATTTTGCAGGCAATGAAAAATCTTCCTATAGAATTAAAGATAGTGTATATCACGGCAATCATTGTAATGATGCTATTTGTAGGCTTCATTATTTTCGTTGTTGTGGTGTATAACAGAAAGCAATTGCTGAACTTAAAGGAAAAGCAGCTCAAAGAAGCCGAGTACCAAAACCAGCTCCTCCAGAAAGAACTCGAAAAACAGAAAATGCTGGAACATGAGCGGGAACGCATCTCACATGATATGCATGACGACCTTGGTGCAGGAATTTCGGCATTGAAGCTTCAGGCAGAATTTCTAAGGCAAAGGGCAGAAGATATAGAACTACAGAAAGACATTGACGAAATGCTGAAAACTTCTGAGGAAATGAATATCTCTATGCGGGAGATGCTCTGGAGCCTGAATTCCGGAAACGACACTTTGGGGAGTTTTACTGATTATGCAATATTATATGCGGGAAACTTCCTTAAAAAAACAAAAATCATATTACGCTCCGAATGTGAAGATATTATTACGGAAACTCCTGTTTCTACTGAGCAGAGAAGAAATATGTTCCTATGCCTGAAAGAAGCGGTTAACAATGCTTATAAACATAGCCAGGCAGATCAGCTTAAGCTTACATTTTCTCAGAATGCAAATGTTTTTATCATGAAAATTTCAGATAATGGAAAAGGAATTCCTGAAGAATGCCAGAAAGGGAACGGCCTCAGGAACATGAAAAAAAGAATGGATGAGCTGAACGGTGAATGCGGAATATTGTCTGAAAAGCCGGGAACCAGTCTGTTCTTCAAAATAACATTATAAATCATTACCTGTTTTCCCGGAAGTATCACCTTCCTGGAAATCACCCGTTTGGGTAATTGACCTCTATGCTTTTTTGGCGGAACTTTATACTATAAAACTGATAGCCATGAAAGCTTCAACAAACGGAGGGATTCAGTATGTAAGACCCCTTGCCGGCAGAAATAGCATAAACCAGGGAAATAAAAGCCACAGACTTATTCGCCCCCATGTTCCTCCAAGAGATGATATCTGGATCTGCCGCTCGATTGTGATTATCCTGGGGCTGGTGATACTGATGATTATTACAGGAATTTTTGCGCTTTGCATAAAAGGGGACAGTATCAAAATTGAAGTGATCACCATCTGTACAGCGATCTCATCCGGAGCCATCGGTACTCTGGCCGGATTGCTGGCTCCGTCACCCAACAGGCAGTAGCCTGATCATTGAAAACTAATAACCGGAATATCTTTAAAATTATCAGTGAATTTTAAAGAGCAGCTTCTCCAATTATTCAGAAATAGTGGAGAAGTTTTTATATGAAAACGGATATTTCAAAACCAAAGATTTCAACAGGTTTTTTGGGGATACAATTACCGCGTTTATCATAATATAAATTAACTAAAATTTAACTCGCATTTATTTTAAAAAGATGCCGCTTCAATACCCCTAAAAGTTAAATTTTGATTAAATTTGTCTAAACTAAAAAAAATAAAAAATGAGTGCAATTTCTTACATAGAAGCAAGACAGATTTTAGATTCCAGAGGTAATCCTACCATTGAAGTAGATGTATTTACAGAAAACGGTGCTATGGGCCGTGCAGCTGTTCCTTCAGGAGCATCTACAGGGGAACACGAAGCCGTAGAATTACGTGACGGAGGTTCAGAATACCAGGGGAAAGGAGTTTTAAAAGCTGTTGAAAATGTAAAAGAAGTAATTGCAGAGAACTTAGTTGGTCAGCCGGTTTTCGAACAAAACTATATCGATCAGATCATGATTGATCTTGATGGTACACCTAACAAAGGAAACCTTGGGGCTAACGCTATTCTTGGTGTTTCTTTGGCGGTAGCCAGAGCTGCAGCTGCAGAACTGGGAATGCCTTTATACAAATATGTAGGTGGAGTAAATGCCAACACACTTCCTGTTCCAATGATGAACGTAATCAACGGTGGTTCTCACTCAGATGCGCCTATCGCATTCCAGGAATTTATGATCATGCCGGTAAAAGCTGATTCTTTCTCTCACGCTTTGAGAAAAGGAACTGAAATTTTCCACAATCTTAAATCAATCCTTAAAGGAAGAGGCCTTTCTACAGCTGTAGGAGATGAAGGAGGTTTTGCTCCAACGTTCAACGGAACCGAAGATGCTTTGGATACTCTACTTCAGGCCATCGAAAAAGCAGGATACAAGCCTGGTGATGACATCATGCTGGCATTAGACTGTGCCGCTTCAGAATTCTACAAAGACGGAACTTACGATTACAGAAAATTCGAAGGTGACAAAGGAGCTCACAGATCAAGAGAAGAGCAGGTTTCTTACCTTGCCGAATTGGCCAATAAATATCCGATCATCTCTATCGAAGACGGTATGCAGGAAGATGATTGGGAAGGTTGGAAAATGTTAACGGATAAAATCGGTGACAGAGTGCAGTTGGTAGGTGATGATTTATTCGTAACCAACGTAGACAGATTGTCAAGAGGAGTACAAGAAGGTATTGCCAACTCAATCCTTGTAAAAGTAAACCAGATCGGTTCACTTTCTGAAACAATGGCGGCTGTACAGATGGCTCAGAACAACAAGTTCACTTCCGTAATGTCTCACAGATCCGGAGAAACTGAAGATTCCACTATTGCTGATTTGGCAGTAGCGATGAACTGCGGACAGATCAAAACCGGTTCAGCTTCAAGATCAGACAGAATGGCGAAATACAACCAGCTGTTAAGAATTGAAGAAGCTCTTGGTGAAACTGCAATTTTCCCAGGTTTAGAAGCATTTAAAATTAAAAGATAATTGAATTTATAAATAACGGCAAGCGATAATTTTTGTTTGCCGTATTTTATGGAAAGTGGTATATTTAAAAAAAATAAATAAATAATGTCAGACAACAAAGTAATATTGAATTACGACGGTAATTCATATGAATATCCAATCGTGGATAGTACTATCGGAGACAGAGGGATTGATATTTCAAAATTAAGAGACCAGACAGGTTTGATCACTCTGGATTTAGGTTATAAAAATACAGGAGCTACTATTAGCGACATCACTTACTTAGACGGAGATAAAGGAGAATTATTCTACAGAGGTTATCCAATCGAGCAGATTGCAGAGAAATCTAACTTCACAGAAGTAATGTATCTTTTATTACATGGAGAATTACCTACTCAGGATCAATTTACTTCTTTCGACAACAATATCAAAAAATATAACTTCATCGCAGATGAGATGAAAAAGATCATCGATGTTTTTCCTCGTTCTGCTCACCCTATGGGAGTTTTATCTTCTTTAACTTCTGCTTTGACAGCTTTCAACCCAAAAGCCGTTAACGTAAACTCTAAAGAAGAAATGGATCACGCTGCTGAGCTGATGATCGCTAAGTTCTCTCACCTTTGTGCATGGACTTACAGAAAAACTCAAGGTTTACCATTGAACCACGGAGATAACAACCTGAACTACGTAGAAAACTTCTACAAAATGGCATTCAGATTACCAAACGCAGATTTCGAAATCGATCCGGTAGTTGTAAATGCTTTAGATAAATTATTAATCCTTCACGCTGACCACGAGCAAAACTGTTCTACTTCTACAGTAAGAATGGTAGGTTCTGCTCACACAGGTCTTTTTGCTTCCATCTCTGCTGGGGTATCTGCACTTTGGGGACCACTTCACGGTGGTGCTAACCAGGCAGTAATCGAAATGCTTGAGCTTATCGAAAAAGATGGTGGTGATGTATCCAAATACGTTGCTAAAGCTAAAGATAAGAGTGATAACTTCCGTTTGATGGGATTCGGACACAGAGTATACAAAAACTTCGACCCAAGAGCAAAAATCATCAAGAAAGCTGCTGACGATATCCTTACTGCACTGGGTATTCAGGATAAAGCTCTTGACATCGCAATGCAGTTAGAAAGAGTAGCTCTTGAAGACGAATACTTCGTAGAAAGAAAACTATATCCAAACGTAGACTTCTACTCAGGAATTATCTACAGAGCATTAGGAATTCCTACAGAAATGTTTACCGTAATGTTTGCATTAGGAAGACTTCCGGGATGGATTTCTCAGTGGAAAGAAATGAGACTGAAAGGAGACCCGATCGGAAGACCAAGACAGGTTTACCAGGGTGCTCAGCAAAGAAACTACATCGATATCGCAAGCAGATAATATTTGCTTCTACCATATCAAAATCCCAAAGCCTGCTTTGGGATTTTTTTATTTAAAATGTTGCCTGAAAAAAATAAAATGATGTTCAATAGAGTTTCTCCAATATTCTGTATTATGATTCCCGGGCTGGGAAATAAATGTAATGGGAATATTGAGGCTATCGGCAATATCTCTGATTTCAACAGTGGAAGGATAAAGTATATCTTCCGAGCCGCAGTCTATTAGAAAAGGCTTTCCTTTATTATAGGTTTTTAAAAGTGTTGAAATATTATACTGTTTCCATTCTTTCGGTGAACCTAATATTTTGTTTAGGTCATCCGTAATCCTTGTTGTAGTAAAGAACTGCAGGCTCGCACTCTTCATCATGTCAGGATCCAGAGAAAAAGCGCCACTAGTACTTCCTGCGGTATTAAAATAATCCTGATGAAGTAAAAAATACCGGATAGCCCCATATCCTCCCATGCTTAGCCCGCTGATGAAAATATTCTTTTTGTCAATGCTGTAGTTTTTATGAACCTGGGGAACCAGTTCCTTAAAAAAGAAATCCTCAGCTCTTGCCCCCTTATTATAAGGACTGTTTATATACCATGTAGTAAATCCGTCCGGGCATACAATAATCATTTTATACTGATCAGAAAATTTCTGCAGGTCTGTTGTCCGGGACCATTGACGGTAATTTTCACTATACCCGTGTAATAAATAGACTAATGGATATTTCTCTGTCTTTTTATAAGCCTGGGGTTTAAAAATAAATACCGTATCCGGCTTTGACATAAACCCGGATTTCAGAATCCATCTTTCCTGTGCCTGGAACAGCTGCAGGCTTATTGCAAGACCGATAATCAACAGAATGCTTTTTGTACTCATAATTTTGTAATTTTAATGTAAATTTCTGCAGGCTGTCTGTGAATTACAATAACGAACAAAATTGTGAGTGATCATTATGAGAAAAGAAACTTCAACCAATGCGGCAAACGAACAGTTTCTGTTCGGTATTTGTGAACTGAATTCTGCAGTAAGTATTATCAGAGGACGCTGGAAATCACAGATTATTTATTCAATTTCGGAGGGGAATAACCGGTTTCATCTTTTGAAGAAAGAACTTCCTAATATTTCTGAACAGGTTTTAGGGAGACAACTTAAAGAATTGGAAACGCATAAACTTATCATTAAAAAAGAAATTCCCGGTACCGTTCCTGTGGGAATAGAATATATACTGACAAACAAAGGGCAGGATCTTATTCCGATTCTGAAAAACTTATGTGAATGGGGCAAAGAATATGCAGATGGCAAAGAGATCATCATCTGCAATATTTCTTAGAAAAAAATGTATATGGTGTTGAAATTGAATTCAATAATTTATTAATTTTACTTTTATGAAATTATTGATATGATCAAACCGGATGACTGAATAACAGATGAAAGAACTGTGCATCATTGGTTTTCATAACAAAAATAAGTAAGTAAATTATTATGACTTTCGGACAACAGATGCTATTTTTCTTCAGTGCAGTAGGAGCTTTCAACGGGCTTCTTCTGGGAATCTATCTGCTGTTTGTAAAGAAGTTGAAATATATACCTGACTTTTTTCTCGGGCTGTTGTTACTTATGCTAAGCTTAAGAGTCGGAATTTCAGTAGGCATTTATTTTTATCCTGATCTTCCGAGGCTTATTCCGCATTTGGGTTTGTCAGCATTGTTTTTTACCGGGCCTGCTCTGTATTTTTATGTGAAATCTTCCTTTCAGCAGGAACATTTTGATCTGAAAAACTGTCGCCGGCTATTTGGAATACTCACATTAATCTTAGGTATTGTCGGGCTGCTTTATCTGTTCTTTCCGGTCACATGGGATCATTATTTCGGAACCTTTATTTATACCGTTTGGTCCATCTTTGTATTTCTTACCGTTTACCAGTATTATTTTTATTCAAAACAGGAGGTCAGAAGCCCTAATCAATTTGTTGTTCCGGTTCTGATCAGTAATGTAATTATATTTCTGACATATCAGCTTATTTCCACAGGTTGGGTCCAGATCTATTGTGCAGGAGGAAGCTTAGTGTTTTCATTTGTGCTGTATGCTAATTTTCTCATTTTATTCAATAAAAAATATCAGCAGGCTCCGGTAAAAGGAACAGAAAGATATTCTAATAAAAAGATTTCGGGGGATCAGGCCAATAGTTTTACCATAAAATTAGAAAGGCTGATGCATGCTGAAGAATTATATAAAAACCCTAATCTGAAACTGAGTGATCTGGCATCCAGAATGAATATATCTGCCCACCAGCTATCCCAGTTGCTGAATGATAATCTGGGCAAAAGCTTTTCTACTTACATTAACGAATACAGGATTGATGAAGCCTGTGAAAAAATTGAAAGCGGGTCTTATTTCAAGATCGAAGAGATTGGCTATGAAGTAGGTTTTAATTCCAAATCTACATTTTTCTCTACTTTCAAGAAAATTAAAAATACAACTCCGCTTTTATACAGACAGGCTCAATCGGCTTCTGATACCAGGTTTCAGAGTTCAGATTTATAATTTTGTACTTCGGTATTTTAACTTCAAAACCTCCTTTTTACGATAACCCGGTACTTTTGACTTCATAAAATTACTATTTATGATCATCAAATTATGGCTGTTATTGCTGCTTCTTTTTTTATCATTTTTTGGAAAAGCACAGCGGGTTACAACAGAAAAGCCAACCGATTCCCTGAAGCATACCAAGGATAAAACTACTGATATTTCAGAAGTCATTATACAGTCTCCCGCGCGAAATGTGAAGTTGAGTGATGGAAATCTGACGGTGGCTGTTTCCGGTAATAAAGATTTTAAAACGTCTGCCAATCTTTTTGAAGTGTTGAGAAAAACACCGGGAGTAATCGTAGACCAGGAAGATGGAATCTTTGTCGGTGGAAGAGTCACTCCTGCGGTATTCATCAATGGAAAATCGGTAGTGCTGGGCACGCAGGAGCTGCAGGCTTATTTGCGTTCTCTGTCACCGGAAATGGTAGAGTCTGTCGAAATAAACACCAATCCATCTTCAAAATATGATGCGGAATTCAAAGGCATTATTGATATTAAACTAAAGAAAAATACCAATCTCGGCTGGAGAGGAACTTATAATGGAAATATCTATATCAATAAATTTAATTACAGAGAAAATACACTAAACCTTTCATATAATACAGAAAAAGTAGCTTATAATCTGCTGATGGGGTACAATGATGGAGTTTCCATATACCGCTATAATGCTTTGCAGCGATTGGCTGATACCAATATCATGCGCACCGGGACCTATCAGGAAGATAAGGGGGCGGTTTACAGCCTTCAGGTTGGTGCAGATTTCAGATTAAACGCTAAAAACAGATTCGGTTTGCATCTGAGAAGTAATTTCAGAGAGAGTGACCGGATCCGTACGGGAACACTGTATACTACTGATAAAAGTGAAACAGAGCTTGTTTTTAGTACCGGAAGTGAAAATCCGATAGATTACTCCCAGAATAATTATGGAATAACTGCTGATTATACTTTTCAACATAATGATTTTAAAATAGGCTTTTTAGGAAACTATCTTTCCGTAGAAAATAAACAGCAGGATGAATTCATCAACAGAGATCAGCCTTCTTCTGAACTTTTATCCTATTGGAAGTCTGACCTTTTCAATAAGATCGATATTTATACAGGGCAGATTGACGGCTCCCGGAAAATCGGAAATGCAGAAATAGAAGCTGGATTTAAATACAGCCATTCAGTTACTCATAATAATATCAGGTATGATACCCTTTCTGTGAACAATCAATTCGTATTCGATCCTACGAGAAGCAATATTTTCTCGTACAGAGAAAAAATCATAGCCGGTTATATCGCTTACAGGCAGAAAATTGGAAAGTTTCAGATGAATGCAGGGATAAGGTTTGAAAACACTCGAAGCATTTCAGATGCCGTGACCATTGATTCCGTTGTTTCGAGAAACTATCTTAAATGGCTGCCGTCTTTCAGTGCAAATTATTCTTCAAATCAATCCAATGAATGGTCTATTTCTTACAGCAGAAAAATAACCAGACCTGTTTTTTCACAGCTTAATCCGTTCCGGTCTTACTTCAGTCCACTGAACTACTGGATCGGAAATCCTTATCTTTTGCCATCCCTTACCAGCCAGATCAAAGCCACTTACCGTTATAAAAACTGGATTACCAGCTTCACTATAGGAAAAGAAAGTGATGTAATGACCCGGTATCCGGTCTATAATCCGGAAACCAATGTCCTGCAATATCTCGGTACCAATCTTCCTTACCGGAAGTTTGCTTCTCTGGAGATCAGCTTTCCGTTAAAAATTACGAAATGGTGGAATGTCAGCAGCCAGTTGGCAGGATATTACAATTATGAATTCAGACCTTATCTTGAAGAAGTCTTTGCACTGGCTGTTTATAATTATGAAATAAGACTAAACCAGGTCTTTACCCTGCCCGAAGGATATACGATCAATCTATTTGCCAGCTATGAATCTAAGACAGGAAACAGCCTTTACATTATTAAACCACGCTATGCCGTAGATCTGTCTGTTCAGAAATTCTGGCTGGATAATAAACTGAATACCAGGCTTGGATATAATAATATTTTTGATTCCAATGATCAGAGTCTTGAGTTCAGGCATAAACAGATCATGGACAACCGCTTTACCCACTGGTGGGACAGCAGCAGGTTTTTCCTCTCACTGAGCTATACTTTTGGAAGCTCAAAGTATCAGGCCAAAGAAACTCAGAGAACAGAAGAAGAAAGCAGGGCAAGATAAAAAAAAACCTGCTTGGGTAAAGCAGGTTTATTATTTTTACGGGCAAACACAGTTACCACAGGTCCAGATTCGGCAGCTGCCATCGTCATTCCACTCACAGCAGTATCTTGGTTTAATGGGACCGATTCCTCCGGTTACTGATTTTTGTTGCTCTCTTCCTAACTTTTGAGCGTGCTTAAGTACTGAATTGCTTTTGTTCATGATTTTGATTTTTGATGTTAATAGTAAGTTTTAAAACAATATAATTTATTACGAATTATATCACTAATATAGGAATTTATTTTATTCTGTAAAAGAAAAATTATCATTATGTATTTGGAATATAATAAGTTGTAGTAAGATCCGTAGAATAGGATAACATTTTTAAATGATATATAGATAACAGGCGGTCACTTTATAATACAGAATAAAGTTGGATGTAGAGGGTGATTCTTGATAAAATAAAAGCCGCTTCAAATTTATGAAACGGCTTTATCAGTATTTTTATGGGCACTGGCATCTGCTGCATATCCATAAGAAACATTTCCCCGTGGTATCATCCCACTCACAGCATATTTTGTTACCTGGCATAAATTCTCCTCCCATTACAGACTTTTGCTGTTCTCTTCCTAATTTTTGTGCATTTTTCAGCACCGGATTTTTCTTGCTCATGACTTTGTTTTTTTGATTGTAAATAGTAAAATTTTTGTTGTATAATTTCTCGAGAATTATGTCACTAATTTATGAATTTAAAGAGGCTTGTGATTTGTTTTCGAGATCTGTATGTAGATGGAAAACAGTTGTTTGTAGGTTGTTGGGATTTCACATTCAATTCAATGAATCAAAGAATTGATTTTTCATATGGCTTTGAACTTATTGGCGATTTTATTACATAAAAAATAAACCCTGCTTACAGAAACAGGGTTTACTCTTATGTGCTGATCACTTCATTAATAGGTTGTGAGCGTAATCTGATAAAGAACAAGGGTATCTGAGTAGATTGCTTTAAGGCGTATTCTGGCCCCTATTGTTGTGATATCTACTTCATTTCCAACATTGGCAGACAGGATCTGTAAATCATTGAAGGTAAACACTCTTGAAATTGGAAGTCCATTCTGAAGCGAGTTCCATGTTACTTTTAAATGGTAAAGTTCGAAGGTCTGGGCTGTAGTCGGGCTGGGAGTAGGAGGAGAAAGAAAAGCGACGGTTGCTCCGTTTGTAATATATTTACTTTCAAGAACAGGAGTTGTCTGGGTAGCGCTGTTGGGAGGTGAAATAATATGGCTGTGACGATCGTAATCGGCCTCTACTTTTATATGATTAGGCGGAAAGCTGTTAAAACCTGCCTCACCAACGTATTTCACACTGAAAGAATTCTGTGCCGATAAACCGGTTACTGATACCACTGTTAATAAAACAGTTAAAAAAAATGTAAGGGTCTTTTTCATAATAATATAAGTTAAAATTAGTACTGCTAATATAATTCTACCCGAAAAGTGAAACCAGCTATACTCAACAAGTACGTACGTTTCAATAGTAAGTGCGTCGCCTAAAATTATAAGTGCGAAACCTCTGGTGGTATTTTCTGCATAAATTGTATTCTGAGGATAAAATAACTGTAAATAAAACCTTCCTCAGAATAACCGGAAAATTGGGCAAAATTATAAGGATAAAGCAATTCAAAAGTTTTCCAGATAGAGACCTTTACTTATATTTGTAGTATTGCATAAATCTTTATGAGACTAAACATTAAAAACGAAACGGGAAGGCTGAGGTCAGTAGTACTAGGCCAGCCTAATTCTTTGGGAGCCGTTCCCACATTAGAGGAAAGTTATGACGCCAAGTCATATTACTCAATCGAACACAATATTTATCCTAAAGAAGAGGATATTATTAATGAAATGAACGCTTTTGAGGCTGTTCTTAAAAAGTATGACGTAGAAGTTCTGCGTCCAAGCATTATTGAAGACTACAATCAGGTTTTTTCAAGAGATGTAGCCTTTGTGATTGACGACAAAATGATCATTTCCAATGTGATCGCAGACAGAGCAGACGAACAGGAAGCCTACAAAAATGTTTTCGAAAAAGTAGCATGGAGAAAAATTATCAATCTTCCGGAAACAGCCCATATTGAAGGGGGAGATGTTATTGTATGGAATGACTTCCTTTTCATCGGAACCTGCTTCAGCGAAGATTACAGAAACTATAAAACGGCGAGAACCAACGAATACGCCATCGAAATTTTAAAAGAATATTTTCCCAAGAAAAGAATCATCGATCTTGAACTGAAGAAAAACGATAAAGTCCCGTTTGAAGGAATTCTGCATCTTGACTGTACCTTCAACCCGGTAGGAGAAGATAAATGCATCATCTATAAAAACGGATTTGTAGATGAAAGTGACTACCGCCTGATCATTGATATTTTCGGAGAAGAAAACTGCTTCCATATCAATGACGAAGAAATGTTTGAAATGTTCCCGAATATTTTTTCCATTTCCCCTGAAGTAGTGGTCTCAGACAAAGCATTTACAAGAATGAACAACCACCTGAGAGAAGTATGGGGAATGACTGTTGAAGAAATTCCTTACAGAGAAATCTCTAAAATGGGCGGATTGCTGAGATGTTCTACCATGCCGCTTGTGAGAGAATAATTGAACGGGAGAGTTTGTGAGTGGTAGAGTTTTAGTGTTTGAGAGTGGAAGGGTTTTAATCTTTCAATCTTCAATCTTTTAATTTTTAAATCAAAAAAATGCAGACAACAGATACAGTACTAATGATAGAGCCGATTGCCTTCGGCTACAACGCAGAAACAGCGAAAAACAATTATTTCCAGGTGGAACAGACAGGTTCTGATATCCAATCCAAAGCACTGGCAGAGTTCAATACCTTTGTAGGAAAGCTGAGAGGAAAAGGAATCAATGTCATTACGATAAAAGATACATTGGATCCTCATACCCCGGATTCTATCTTCCCGAATAACTGGGTAAGCTTCCATAAAGACGGGAAAGTGGTTTTATACCCCATGTTCGCTTCCAACAGAAGAGTGGAGCGAAGAGAAGATATTCTTGAAACTATCGAAAACCTTGGATTTGAAATTGATGAAATTGACGACTGGTCATTCTCTGAAACTCAGGGCCATTTTCTTGAAGGAACAGGCAGTATGATCTTTGATCATGACAATAAAATTGCATACGGTTCGGTTTCTTTAAGGCTGGATGAAAAACTGTTCAGGGAATTCTGTACAAAATATGGCTTCACACCGGTCGTTTTCCATTCTTATCAGACAGTAGGTACAGAAAGACTTCCCATATACCACACTAATGTAATGATGTGCGTTGCAGACCGGTTTGTAGTGATATGTCTTGATTGTATTGATGATGAACTGGAAAGAGAAAAAGTCATTGAAGCCATCAAAAAATCAGGAAAGGAGATTATCGAGATTTCTGAAGATCAGATGCAGCAGTTTGCAGGAAATATGCTTCAGGTTCAGAATAAAGAAGGGGAAAAATTCCTGGTAATGAGCCAGACCGCTTATCAATCTTTAACACAAGAACAAGTGGCAGCCATAGAAAAATACTGTGAAATCATCTATTCAGATCTGAATACGATCGAAGTAAACGGAGGCGGAAGTGCAAGATGTATGCTCGCTGAGGTTTTTCTTCCAAAAAAATAATATATTTACGAAAAAATTAATTGAACCCATTATCAAATAAAGGTTTACATATTCTTCTGACTTTGGAAACAGAGTCAGAAGATTTGTTATTAGACAGCGAAGGTTTTCTGGAATTTACAGAAAGTATCCTGAAAACCAAAGAAGTGGAAATTGTTGGGATTACCAATCATGTTTTTGAAAACCAGAGTTTTACTTCAGCAGTATGCCTGAAAGAATCACATCTTTGTATTCATACGTGGCCGGAATTCAGACAGCTTACCTTTGATGTTTTTCTTTGTAATTATACTCAGGATAACACAGCAAAAGTAGAGCAGATAGCAGATGAGGTCGTTCAATATTTTAAAGCTAATACCATTCAGAAACACAAAATTTACAGATAGAATATGCATTATGTCTGCCCAGCATGCGATTCGGAAAATAAATTAGACCTTACATTTCCTGTCAGGGAATATGTTTGTCAGACCTGTTCTCATCTCATTGATGTAGCATCAAATAACCATGCCAGACATCTGAAAGTGCCCACTGAGAATGTGGTTCTGGATATCGGACAGAAAGGTAAAATAGGAGACACAGAATATACCGTTACCGGAATTATTGTAAGGAAATATGGATCCAGTATTTTCTGGCGCGAATATTACCTTAAAGACAGCAAAGGGAATGATGCCTTTATGAGTGAAAGCGACGGGCATTGGGTATTCCTGATATCAATACCGGCTGATGATTTTAAAAGCAAGGATTCCCAGATAGCGACCTATGCCGGGAGAAATTACCGTTGGTATGAAACTTCCCAATGCAGCATTCACGCTGCAGCAGGTTTTTTTGATGAAAAGCTGGATTTCAGTCTTGCCACCTACAAAGAATACGTCAATGGAACCCGGATGATCTCCCAGGAGAAGACCGGGAAAAACATACAGTATTTCTATGGAGCTCACATTCCCAGGGATAAAGTGAAAAGAGGTTTTAAAATAGCGAATATGCCATTTTATACCGGAATAGGGATCGTTCAGCCCTATTACGTAGATACCCGCCAGGCCATCAATATCTTTTGTATTGCAGCATTGCTGATATGTCTGCTTCAGATGTATGTGTATACTTCAAGAACCAATGAAACCGTTTTTGCAGAGACCATCAATTTCGCTGATGTACAGGATAAGGAAATGGTCAGCAAAAGCTTTACCCTTTCGGGAGGTTCCGCACCATTAAAGGTAAATGCATTTTCAGGAGTGGATAATTCGTGGGCCAATATCCAGCTGAGTCTTGTGAATGAAAAAACCAACGAAATTATTTATACCTCAAGAGATATCGAACAGTATCATGGTTACGAAGAGGGGGAAAGCTGGTCGGAAGGAAGCCAGGCCGAAGAATTTAATCTTTGCGGAGTAAGTTCAGGAAACTATCATTTTCTTATTTCTGCAGAGAAAGAAGGCGCTTTGCCCACCTTTTCCAACCTTCAGTCACCGGATTCAAAAGTGATGATATCACGGGATAAATCAGGGGCCATAGAAATTACCGATACCTATAAAGCCCAGACGACAACCTTTGCAGACGGAAAGACACTGGAAAAAGATACGTCGGAAGTTGCCCGGTTGACAAAGGCGTCTTTCGGTACCCAAAAGCTGGATTCTCTGATTAATGCTGAAGCACCTAAGCTCACTACAGATCCCATTTCAAGCAATACCTATGTACAGCTCAAAGCAACCTGGCTGCCTGTATCATTCTGGAATTTCGGATTTATCTTGTTTATAATGGTTGCCCTTTTTGTAGCAATGCTTATCGGGAAACATTTTTTCAATGTTAAAAAATGGAACAATAGCTCAAATTCACCTTATTCTCCATCATGATGATTACCAATATTTTAGACTATATAAGACAAAACTGGATTCTCTGCCTGCTTGGTGGGTTTTTCCTGTCATGGTTTGTATACCTTACCTATCGTGGAAATCAGGTCTGCGACTGTGCGAAAACAGAAACCTATCGTGACGGAACCACCAGAAGCCATTCCAGAGGAGGTGGAGTAGGATTTTACAGATATTATCACAAATAAAAATATAAAAACTATGGACAACATCAATGTATTACCAATATTCAATTCAGTTCTTTATTCATTTTTAGGAATTGCCATTCTTCTGGTGTGCTATTTCATTATTGAAAAACTGACTCCGGAAAAAACATGGCATGAGATTGCCCAAAACAAAAATATTGCGCTGGCAATTGTTTTCGGAGCATTTATCATCGGGATTTCAATGATCATAAGCGCTGCAATTCATGGATAAAAAGAGGATCCCTCTTGAGCTGCTTTTATTGTTTTCGGTATTTGTCATTGCTACATGCGGGTTGATTTATGAGTTGGTGGCAGGAGCGCTGGCAAGCTACCTTCTGGGAGATTCTGTAAAGCAGTTTTCTTTCATTATCGGGGTTTATTTATTTTCGATGGGAGTAGGTTCCTATCTGGCGAAATTCATTAAAGGAAACCTCATCGATAAATTCGTTGAGATTGAGATCCTGGTTGGAATAGTAGGCGGAATCAGTTCTGTGGTTCTTTTTATTCTCTTCAATACCTTAGCACATTTTGAAAGCGTTCTGTATCTTTTTGTCTTTTTTACCGGATGTCTGGTGGGAGTGGAAATTCCGCTTCTGATGAATATCCTGAAAGACAGGGTACAGTTTAAAGATTTAGTTTCCAATGTCTTTGCATTCGATTATATTGGTGCTTTGCTGGCATCGATTCTTTTTCCGCTCGTTTTAATTCCGAAATTGGGAATCGTAAAAACCCCTTTGTTTTTTGGGCTGATCAATGTTTCTATTGCCATATTTCTTTGTTATTATCTTAAGAAAGAATTGTCGAAGCCACTTTCGTTAAAGGTGAAATCAATGGCCGCATTTCTTTTTTTGCTGGGACTTTTCTTCTTTTCAGATATGATTCTGTCTTATTCAGAAGAGAAACTATACGGTGAAAATGTAGTGTTTACCAAAAGCTCACCTTATCAAAGAATTGTATTGACAAGGAATACCCATGAATTCCGTTTATATTTAAATAACAACTTACAGTTTTCGTCCACAGACGAATACCGTTATCATGAAGCTCTGGTACATCCGGCAATGTCTATGGCCAAAAATATTGATCATATTCTGATCCTTGGAGGAGGAGATGGCTTTGCTGCAAGAGAAGTATTGAAATACAAAGACGTCAAAAAAATTACCCTTGTAGATCTTGATGGTGAAATGACTCAGTTTTTTAAAAACAATGAAACTATGCGCAGGCTGAACCAAAGTTCTTTTTCTGACCCCAAAGTGGAAGTGATCAATAAAGATGCTTACATTTGGGTAAAAGAGAACAAAAAGAAGTTTGACGTCATCATCATAGACTTTCCTGATCCGTCCAATTACAGCCTGGGAAAACTATATTCCCTGCAGTTTTATAAAGAACTTGAGAGACTGACTACTCCTGATACCAAAATTGTGGTGCAGACCACGTCACCGTACTTTGCTCCCAAATCTTTCTGGTGTATAGAAAAAACCATCAGTCAGATCTTTCCTTTTACGGCAGCTTACCATACCTATGTTCCCTCATTCGGGGAATGGGGGTTCTCAATGGCTTCATTTGAACCTGTCAATAACAGAATTTACAGAAAGCTTCCCAATTTAAAATATTATGATTACAACTTTTCCCAGATGTCTTATTTCAACAAAGATATGAAGGTGAAAGAAGTAGAAGTTAACCGTCTGGATAACCAGATATTAGTCCGTTATTTCGATGAAGAGTGGGGCAAGGTACAGTAGAAAGGATTTCCTTAAAACTATATTTTTAGGTAGCCTGATATTGCCTTTTCTTCAGTATTGCGGAAAGAAGGTAAAAGCTTTACTGCTTAAAATCACAGGAACCGATCACGTGCTGGGACATAAGCTGTGGGCAAAAGACTTTCCGCAGTATTCAGAAGTTATCCACACAAAATATCTCGTTGTGGGTGGTGGAATTTCCGGACTTTCTGCCTGCAGATTCTTTCATCAGAATCATGAAAAAGATTACCTGCTGTTGGAAATGGAAATCCATTTGGGCGGAAACTCTTCCAACGGGCAGAATCAGTTTTCAAAATTCCCTCTGGGAGCCCATTATTTACCATTACCCAATAAAGAAAATACGGAAATCATAGAATTCCTGAAAGAAAGTGGAATTTGTCTCGGAACAGAAGAGAACGGAGAACCTGTTCTGGATGAATACCAGATGACTTTTCCACAGCAGGAGAGACTGTTCTTCAAAAATTCCTGGCAGAACGATATTGTTCCGCAAAAAGGAATTTCAGCCGATACCCAGAACGAACTTACCCGTTTTTTCAAAATGATGGATGCATTCCGGGTAAAGAAAGACGCTCAGGGAAAATATTGGTTTGCCATTCCCGTACATGATTCCAGTAAGGAAGATGAGGTGGTAGAATTAGAAAATATACTTTTCAGGGATTGGCTTAAAGAACAGCATTTTCAGTCAGAAGAGCTGTTATGGTTGTTGGATTATTCCTGCAGGGACGATTACGGATTGGGAATAGACTATGTTTCGGCCTGGGCGGGAATTCATTATTTTGCAGGAAGGAAGAATAACTGGAGCAAAACGTATAAAGATCAGGTATTCACATGGCCGGAAGGAAACGCCAGACTGACCCGGCATTTTTTAAAATACACAGAGGGAAAGCATTTATCGGGACATCTGGTCTTTGATGTAAAAATCAATGATAAAGTTGAAGTATTGAGCTTTGATAATTCTTCGGAAAAAACAAAGAAGATCATCGCAGAGAAAGTCTTGTTTGCTACGCCACAGTTTGTGAATGAAAGAATCTTTGATAATAAAAAAGCATCATCATTTCATTATGTTCCCTGGCTTCTTACGACTATTACGCTTCGGAATGAATTCGGGGGCGATGAAGAACTGGCCTGGGACAATGTGATCTATGGCTCTTCGGGTTTGGGATATATTTATGATCAGCATCAGAACATCAACCAGATCCTTGGAGAAAAGGTGATTACTTACTACAAAAGCTTTTCTACAGCAGATTGTAAAAAGGCAAGGAAAGGACTCTATGCAATGAAAGAAGCTGAACTGAAAACTTTAGTTTTAGAAGATCTGAAGAAAGCCCACCCGTTGATAGAAGACTTTATCCTGGAAATGCAGTTCCATAAAATAGGGCATGCCATGATCGCTCCGGTTCCCGGTCAGATTTTTGGGAAGGCAGCCCAAACAGCTAAAGAAGCTATGGACCATAAAATATTCTTTGCCCACTCTGATCTCTCAGGAATATCTATTTTTGAAGAAGCCTTTTATCAGGGAACAAGAACAGCGGCACAAATGATATCGTAAAAATGAAACATCCTTGGATACATAATGCGAAAACAGACTGGTGGTTGATATTATCTCCGCCTTTTCTGGTATTGCTGATCATTTTCATCTTTCAGAAACAGATTCAGGGGCTTGAGAACAGCTATTCTTTTTATACCTGGCTTTTCCTGATTGTATTTGTGGATGTAGCCCATGTGTATTCTACACTGTTCAAAACGTATTTTGTAAAAGGAGAAGTACAGAAGAGAAAACTTTTGTATATCGGAATTCCTTTGATAAGTTGGGGACTGGGGTTGGCCTTATTCCAGTTTGGAGGACTCACTTTCTGGTCAGTGCTGGCATTGATTGCCGTGTTCCATTTCATCCGTCAGCAATATGGCTTTATGCGGATCTATGCACGCTTTGAACCAAATAACTGGAAAAAGAAGATTGATGAGGTGGCTGTTTATACCGCTACAATTTATCCCATGTTATATTGGTTTAAAACACCACGAGCCTTTACTTGGTTTGTCAGCAATGAATTTAACTGGCTTCAGAACCTTCCGGATTACCTGCGTTTTGCTACACCGCTGTACTTTGCCATACTGATCATCTGGATCGCAAAGACATCTTATGAAACTTTTAAAACAAAAAAGCTGAATATTCCTAAAACGGCCCTTATTACCGGAACATTCCTTTCCTGGTATTTTGGAATTGTTTATTTTAATAATGACCTTCTTTTTACTTTCCTCAATGTCGTTTCGCATGGGATTCCTTACGTTGCACTGATCTATATCCGGGAAATCCGGCAGAAAGACAATCATCAGCTGGACAGATTGCTCATCTTTAAATCTGCCATGGGAATATTCCTGTTTATCGGAGTGATCCTGTGTTTTGCCCTGCTTGAAGAATTCTTATGGGAAACCCTCGTCTGGAATGAACATTTTTCACTTGATCTTACTGTGCCCGAAACCGTACTTCAGTTCCTGGTCCCTTTATTGGTGGTTCCACAGCTTACCCATTATCTTCTGGACGGTTTTATCTGGAAGAAACCGAAAAAAGTTAGCTAACTTTGTCCTGAATGTTAAAAATCTAAAAATGAGACAATACCTTTTATCATTAGCCATTTTCCTGGGAATATGGGCAAGCGGACAGCAGAAGACATTCTGTAATCCTATCAATATCGATTATGGTTATACCCCTTTTGAAGCCTTTTCTAAACAGGGAAAACACCGTGCTACTGCCGATCCGGTAATTGTCAATTTTAAAGATAAACTCTTTCTTTTTTCTACCAACCAGGAAGGTTACTGGTATAGCGATGATATGCTCGACTGGAAATTCGTTAAAAGAAAATTTCTCAGAGACAATAAATATATTCATGATCTGAATGCCCCTGCAGTATGGGCAATGAAGGATACCCTGTATGTCTATGGCTCAACATGGGAACAGGATTTCCCGATCTGGAAGAGCACCAATCCTACCAGAGACGACTGGAAAATAGCGGTGGATACTTTGAAAGTAGGTGCCTGGGATCCCGCATTTCATTACGATGAAGATAAAAATAAACTGTACCTGTACTGGGGATCCAGTAATGAATGGCCTTTACTGGGAACCGAAGTTAAAGTCAAAAATCTTCAGTCAGAAGGATTTGTAAAACCAATCATCAAGCTAAAACCTGAAGATCATGGATGGGAAAGATTCGGGGAGTATAACGACAATGTTTTCCTTCAGCCTTTTGTTGAAGGTGCCTGGATGACTAAGCATAACGGAAAATATTATATGCAGTATGGAGCTCCGGCAACGGAATTCAGCGGCTATTCAGATGGAGTATATGTAAGTAAAAATCCACTGGAAGGCTTCGAATATCAGCAGCACAATCCTTTTTCCTATAAGCCGGGAGGTTTTGCCAGAGGAGCGGGGCACGGAGCCACTTTTGAAGACAATTACAAAAACTGGTGGCATGTTTCAACCATTTTTATTTCCACTAAGAATAATTTTGAAAGAAGACTGGGAATCTGGCCTGCAGGCTTTGATAAAGATGATGTGATGTACTGCAACACGGCCTATGGAGATTATCCTACCTACCTTCCTCAGTATGCTCAGGGAAAAGATTTTACCAAGGGACTTTTTGCCGGATGGATGCTGCTGAATTACAACAAACCGGTTCAGGTCTCATCCACTTTGGGAGGATACCAGCCTAATTATGCCGTAGATGAAGATATTAAAACCTATTGGAGTGCCAGGACCGGGAATTCCGGGGAATGGTTTCAGACCGACCTGGGTGAGGTATCCACAATCAATGCCATTCAGATCAATTATGCTGATCAGGATGCCGGGTTTATGGGGAAAACCTTAGGAAAAATGCATCAGTATAAGATTTACGGATCCAATGACGGCAGAAAATGGAATGTCATTGTTGATAAAAGCAAAAATACAAAAGATGTTCCTCACGATTATGTTGAATTGGAAAAACCTGCAAAAGCAAGATTCCTTAAAATGGAAAACCTTACAATGCCTACCGGAAAATTTGCTCTGAGCGGCTTCAGGGTATTTGGAAAAGGAGCAGGAGCAAAACCTGGAAAAGTACAGGGATTTGTTCCGTTGAGAGCTGATCCTAAAAAATATGGTGAAAGAAGAAGTATCTGGATGAAATGGCAGCAGAATCCTGAAGCTGACGGTTATGTGATCTATTGGGGAAAATCACCGGATAAAATGTACGGCAGCATTATGGTATACGGTAAAAACGAATATTTCTTTACCGGTGCAGACAGAACAGATGCCTATTATTTCCAGATTGAAGCTTTCAATGCTAACGGAATGTCTGAAAGAACGGAGATTGTGAAATCTGAATAAAAGTCAGGAAGCTGGAGGCTGGGAGTAAGACGTACTTTCTGTTTTAATCTTTGATTCCTATTGAAATCAGAGACTGTAGCAGATTTTCACCTCTTATTTCCGGCTTCCATCCCAAAACATTCATTTTTTATCAAGATGTTTCAGGAAAAGATCAATTTTGTCGATCAGGAAAACATCATTCGGAGACCGGTCCCAGTCCAGGTGGCCACCATTAAAGGAATAGCCTTCATGCATAACATTATTTTGGGCTAAAACAGAATCCAGGATTTTACCCTGAGTAAAAGGGATGACACGGTCCGTTGTGCCGTAATAGGACAAAGTGGGAGGTGATACATGATCAATCCAGCGGATAGGGCTGGCAAAATCTATCCGTGAAATTCCAGGCTCCGGGACACGGGGATCTACAAGCCTTCTTTCAACGAAAGAATATTCCTGGTAATTTCTGAAACTCTGATCCGATAGATCTGCAGGGCCTACGATATTAATAACTGCTCTGACGTTTTTCAGAAGATCGGAATGATAAGCATACAGCATTGATAAATGTCCTCCGGCACTGTTTCCCAATAAAATCAGCTTCGGGCTATAGCCTAGTTTTTTCATTAAAAACTGAGAAACCTCCCGAATATCATGAAGCTGATCGGGCAACGCATAAGCTGTTTCCGAAGCCAGCCTGTAATTCATATTCACAAAAACGTGCTCCGGAAACTTTTTCATCAGGGAAAGGGTAAAGAAAGTCAATTGCGATTTGTTTCCCGCGCGCCAGCCACCACCATGGATGATGATGAAGGCTTCTCTTTTGGTATCAGATTTTTTATGAGGAATATAGAGATCCAGAACCTGATCGGAATCGGGTCCGTAAGAGAGGTCGGTCTCTTGATTAAAGCTTATATCCTTTCCAAGGCTTACCTTTTTATCTTTACAGCAGATCAGCAGAAAAAATAAAGCAAGGCATACAAACAGGGGAGCTGGTCCTTTCATACATTAAAGATAAAAAACCCGCTGAAAGATCAGCAGGTTATGTACAAAATAATTAATTGAATATGAAGAAAAGATATATTTTATCTGGTTCTGCTCTTAATAGAATCTGATGCCCCTTCAATGTCTCTTACCTTTTTCACTTTTTTGTTTCCGAAATTGTAGGTAAGGCTTACCGTTACGCTTCTGTTGTAGCGGTTCTGATGAATGTAATTATAGTTTCCGTTAGCCTGATAATCTTCAATTTTCACGATATTGGTATTTAAAATATCATTCATGTTAACAGCAAAGGTCCAGTCGTTCCAGAGTTTCTTTATACTAAGATCCAGGCTCATCAGGTTTTTCAGTGAACCAAGCTCGATCTGCTGACGGTCTACAAAGAAATAATTAAGACCGAAGAACCAGGTTTTGGCTTTATCCAGGCGGATGGTGTTGTTGGTCTGGATCAGGAGACTGGTGGAATTCGTTTTGTTGGTATAGACGATATATTCACCTTCCCTGTTTTTGAAACGGTCGCCGGTAGTAGGGTCAGTATCAAGACTTCCGTTATTGATGTTATGCTGAACCCCGATATTGAAGTTGGTTGTCCAGTATTGCTTAAAGAAAGACTTTTGAATTCCTACCATTGCAGACATTTCCTGTTTATTTCCGAAATTGGTTCTGATGTATCTTAGAACAGGGTTTTCTCCTACGGTACCGTCGGGTGAAACAGGATATCCCTGCAGCGGAACCTGGGTAATGGCATCCTGAATATAAGAATGGTTCAGAATAAGGAAATAAGAGTTTTTATACATATAGGTCAGTTCCTGGTTGTAAGTGGAAGATGCTTTTACAAATGGGTTGTTCTGGGTATAATTATCATCGGTAAGGATATTTTTCACAGGATTCAGTTCCCAGAAGCTGGGTCTTCTCATCCTGCTTGAAAAGGAATACGAAATATTATTTTTATCATTGATGGCATAGTTGAAGCTCAGATAGGGAAGTATGTTTTTATAATTTCTTTCAATCCTTTTCAATGCATCGGTAGGAGCATTGTCTGAAGTCCCCAGGCTATTTGTAATCTCGTATCTGGCTCCTATTTTTCCGGAAATTTTATCAGAGAACTTTTTCTCTGCCGTTAGATAGAAACCGTAGATATTTTCATCATAGATAAAATGGTTGGGTCTTGGATCCGGATCTTTTGCGGGATCAAAAAAGTAAGTAATGTTTTTAGAATCGTTGTCTGTTTTGGTTTTGTTGTAGTTTCCTCCTACGGAAATGGTCAGGTCATTTTTAAATTTCTGAATATAATCAGCCATCCCGGAGAAATTGTTGATAATCTGTGGCAGATCCTGAATCACCTGCGTAGAGTTTTTTCCTATCCCCATATTAACATCAGAAATGAAGGTCTTGTTGTCTGTAAACTGAAATCTTCTGTAATTAAGGTAGGCCGCATTTAAGTTCAGTTTACTGCCTGATGAATCTGTTTTCAGTTCATAGTTTAAATTCAGTGAATTGTTGTAAGACCTTGCATCTTCCCTGTTTTTAGACCAGGTATATCTTGTGCCGTCATCATCTTTGATCGTATTAAAAAGATTGACTGTCGAATTGTAACTTTTATTGGCCCATGTGTTCCATGATAGGGCAAGATTACTGTTATCATTCAGCTGATAATCGATGTTCAGATAACCGCCGATATTTTTGTTCGGATCATCAATATCTCCGGTAGATTCGTTAGAAGTGCTGGCGGTTCCGTTTCTTAAAGTGTAGGTTTGCGCCTCAATATTCTCTCCTCCGCTAAGGCTGGCACTTACACCCAGTTTCCCTTTTCTGTAATTGGCAGAGAAGCTGGCCTGGCTTCCGTTGTACTTATTGGTGGTATTAGACATTCTCATATTCCCGTTGAGACCGTCACTCATTTTTTTCTTTAAAACAATATTGATGATCCCATCGGATGACTCTACCTGAAATTCACTTCCGGGTACGGTAATGACTTCAATTTTCTGAATATTTTCAGCCGGAGTATTTTTTAGGAACTGAACCAGGGATTCAGCATCCATATTGCTTTTTCTGCCATTGATGTAGATCAGGGCATTGTTTTTTCCTGCGATTTTCAATGTTTTATCATCCGTAGATGACAGTAGCGGGGTCTGTTTCAGAAGATCAAACGTTGTGTTTCCTTTAGCAACAGGAGAGGCTGCAACATCATATACAAAACGGTCACTTTGCTTTTTAAAGACCTGTTTGGTAAGAGTGATGCCTTCTATGCTTTTTGTTTTTACCGTATCGGGTTTCTTTTCCTGGGCAAAGGCAAGAGTCCCGAAAATTATGGCTATGGATAAGAGGGTGCGTTTCATTTTTATGATATTTGAGAGTGGTTGATGTGATATAGTTTTTATAGATTAAGTTCTTGATTTTACAGCGTCATTGGCTGATTTCATTTCCCTTGTGTTTTTCAGTTTCTGATTTCCGAAATTGTATGTAACCCCGATGCTTATTAACCTTGGATAATTGAAGTTCGTGATATTATTATATTTCCCGTTAGGCTGTATTCCTTCCACTCTGTAAAAACTTTGATTAAACAGGTCGTTGACCTCTGCTACAACAGTCCAGTCACCAATAATCTTTTTCAGGCTGAGGTCGAAACTTTGTCTTGATCCAATGGTACCCCCTTCCATGGCCACTTTACTTCCGAAGAAATAATTAACCCCTAAAAACCAATCCTTTTTGGAAGAGAGACGTATAATATTGTTGATGGTTAAAGACATATTGTAGTTTTTAACATCTACAATATAAGGTTCCAGTTCCTCTGTTTCGTATGGGCCCAGCTGAGAAGTCGGGTCCTGCCATACTCCGCCTGTAAAGGTGCTATAGCTCAGGTTCATGGAATAATTGGTTGTCCAGATATCTTTAAACCAGGATTTATTCATTCCAAGTGTTAAATTGATTTCCCTGTTTTTACCGTAATTGGTTCTTATATATCTCAGGAATCTGGTTTTTTCCATGATCATATTACCCTGCTGATCGTAGATGATATTACCGTTTTCATCTCTTTTAGGCTTGGTTAAAATACCCTGTAGAGGAAGCAGGTCAGAAGCTGCGGCATCATCTACCATAGTAAAACTGAGATTGGCATAGAAAGCATTCTTGTACATATAGTTCAGTTCCTGATTATAAAATTTGGCAGCCAGTACAAATGGGTTATTCTGTGTATAATTGTCAGGAGTGAAATACGTTCTGGATGGATTCAGCTCCCAGAATCTCGGTCTTCTTATTCTGCTGGAAAAAGTATAGCTCAGGTTGTGATCAGAATTGATGGCATAGTTAAGGTTCAGGTAGGGTAGCAGATTATTATAATTTCTTTCAAAACCTGTCTTCTCCAGAATATCTCCTGTACTCCTTGTCATTTCATAGCGGGCACCTATTTTTCCGGATAATTTCTCAGATAATTTTCTTTCGTAGTTTAAATAAATTCCTAAAATATTTTCCCTGTAAATGAAATGATTGGTCTGTTTGGAATCCGGTACAAAGCTTCCGTTCTGTAATACATCCTGTCTGGTATCATTATCCGTATTGGTGTGATTATAACTTATTCCCATCAGCCATGTTGCCCCTTTTGCTGTTTTTTTCAGATAATCAATATTGGCTGCGTAATTGTTGATGATCTGTGGCACAGATTGATGCAAAGCAGAATACTTATTATTCTTATCATTGTTCAGAGGAAAACTTTCGTTAAAGCTCACCTTGTCTCTGTTAAACCATAGATAAGAAACATTGGAGGTCAGTTTACTGCCTATAGAATCTGTCTTTATTTCATAATTTAAATTGAATGAGTGATTTCTGGTTTGGGCATCCTCATGATTTACCGTTCTGTTAGACAGTTTCCCGTTTTGCCAGTTCGTCATATCCAGGATTGAATTGAAACTCTTGTTGTATCTCATATTATAAGATAGCCCCAGACTTTGTTTCTTGCTGATTTCATAATCAATATTGAAGCCGCCGCCGAAATTTTTATTGGGATCATCATTGGACCCGTAAGACTCATTTCTGAAAGTAGGATCTCCGTTAGACAGCGTATACTTCTGTCTCTCCGTCCAGCTGCCCATTCTGAAATTAGAATTTCCCGACCATTTCCCCTGTCTGAAATTAAAAGAGCCTCCTGCATTCGGGTTGTTGTAATATCCCTGTTCATTCTGCATTTTCATAGTTCCGTTGTAGCCGTTATTCTTATTTTTCTTCATGACAATATTGATAACGCCTTCCTTGGATTCTACCTGGAACTCACTTCCGGGAACCGTGATCACTTCTATTTTCTGGATATCTTCTGATGGAGTAGATTTCAGCATTTCAATCAATGCCTCAGAATCCATATTTGTTTTTTTGTTGTTGATGTAAATAATAGCGTCAGATTTTCCTAAAATCTTCAGTGTTTTTCCATCGATACTGGAAATCATCGGGGTCTGCTTCAGAAGATTGAATGTATTGGTTCCTTTGGCAATAGGAGAAGCGGCTACATCATACACCAGGCGGTCACCCTGCTTTTTGAAAACCTGTTTCTTAATATTGACAGCCTCAATGCTGTTAACCTTCAAACTGTCTTTTTTCTGAGCTGCAACAAGTCCGCTGAAAAATAGGGCTGCAATAAAAATTTGAGTTTTCATGATTATTATTTTTTAATTAATAGCTTGTATGGTTTGTTATTTAACATTACAAAGATATATAATAAATTTAGTATCATGCAATACAAAGTACTTAAAAATATTTTTAACTAAATGTAAATGTCTGATTTTCAGTTGTTAAAAATTTATGTTAAAAAAATGATTGCCTGAACTTTCTGTATAATAAGACAACTGTAACAATAATTTTGTTACAGCAAAACTTGAAATTTTATGAAAAATAATTTTATTCTCTGTCGAATTGGGCCAGCTTTTTATCTACCCAAACCGTTGCAAAAGGGAAAAATGCAGCGAGTAAGGCAAACACAAAATCTTCATCATCCCAATGATAAATTTTTCTGGCAGGAAGGCAGAGTAAAAGATAAAGCGTAAAAAATAATCCGTGTAAGCTGCCAATAACGCTGATGAAAATAATAGAATACAGATTCTCATCATAACGGATCCAGATCATGGCTACACAATAGAGTAATACACAAGAAATAGCTTCTGCAAGACAAATTTGCTTAAACCATCTGATGATTTTTTCCTGAGGATATTTTGAGAAAAATTTTTCGATGAAGTTCATGAATAACTATTTATAATGTATAAAAAATGAGGTCTCACACTTTACCGGATACCCTCTGTAGTTTGCAGGGGCAAATTTAGTGGTTTTTATAAACTTTTTAAGCTCTTTTTCAAAATAAGGGATATATTTTCTGTTATTATCATTGTAAATGTTGTGCTGAAATTCAGCTTCCTTTAGAAGATAGCCTTTTTCATCTAACATCAGTGTGACAACAGTAACCGAATGGTATTTTTGAGAAGAAGGATCATTATTTACACAACCCTGTTACTTGTAAAAACTGCTTCCGTCCAAATAGTCAAAAACTTCGGGAGGCAGCATAGGTCTTACATTTTTCCCTTCTTTTATCATAGTACGGATCTCTGTAGCAGAAAGCTCTATCACAGGAGCCTTGATCAGGGAAATATTGTCGTGCTGTAAATATTCGGAGTCCTTTTTTTCACCTTCAAAAACTCTGGGATACACAATGATATGGTGGTTTTCGATCAGAATATCAGAATTTTTCCACTTGTGAAGACTCTCCAGGTTATCTTCGCCCATGATCAGGCTGAAAGAATAGTCCGGATGTTTTTCATGAAGGTAAGTAAGGGTGTCGATCGTGTAACTGGGTTTCGGTAAAGAAAACTCTACATTGGAAGCCCTCATATTGGGGTAGTTCTTTACGGCAAGCTGCACCATATCCAGTCTGTTGTGGTCTTTCAGCAGAGATTTTTTATCCTTAAAAGGGTTTTGCGGGCTTACTACAAACCAAAGCTCATCCATATCAGAATTTTCCAGAATATAATTGGCCAGAATAAGATGCCCGATATGAATAGGGTTGAAAGACCCGAAAAATAAACCGATTTTTTTCATTTTTTGTTAGTAGTAGATAACAGGTAACAGGAGCAGTGCTTCAGAATGAAATAGGGGTGTCAGGATTCTTTAAGGTTTACGGTACTGTTTGATTTCTATTACCTGTAACCTCAATCCTGCAATCTCGATCAATCTCTGAATTTTACATCTTTGATATTAAGATAATGCGTTACATTGCCTTTCCAGTGATTTTCCTCAAGGGTAAAAGCAAGGTCGAAATTTTTATTTTTAAAATCTTCAACAAATTGCCCCAGCTTGAAGCCCACGCATTCTATATTTCTTCCTGTAGATTCCTGTTTTATATAAAATTTCAGGTGATTATTGTCTTTTCCCATTGTCTTTACATAGCCGGAAAGCTTCTGATTCGTCAATGTGAAGATAGGTTTCATATTATGAGGTCCGAAAGGAGCCAGCTTCCGGTGGAAGTTGATAAACTCCCTGTTGATTTCATCAATGCTGATTTCGGTATCAATACTGATAGAAGGTTCCTTCTGATGTTCCTGGATTTTTTCAGAAACTATTCTCTCAAACTTTTCTTTGAATGCAGCAAACTTCTCTTTTTCCATTGAAAGCCCTGCCGCAGCATGGTGCCCTCCGAATTTAAGGAAGTATTCCGAACACATATCAAGCGCTTCATGTACGTCAAAATCAGAAACGGATCTGGCAGAAGCCACCATTTCTCCGTTGTTACCATCAGTAAACACGAGAGTAGGTTTATAGTAAGTTTCAATAAGTCTGGAAGCTACAATACCAATGACCCCTTTATTCCATTCAGGATGGTAAACAATAGTGGTATGTTTGGTTTCCTGCTGGGATTCTATGATCTGGTTTAAAGCAGAAAGGGTAGAATTCATATCCAGTTCACGTCTTTCATCATTGAGATTCATGATGTCATTCACGATCTGGTTGGCATGTTTCAGGTTATCAGAAACCATAAGCTCTACAGCAGCTTTACCATGTGAGATCCTTCCTGCAGCGTTGATTTTGGGAGCAATCTCAAAAACAATATTGGAAATTTCAAAATGAGAAAGTTTATCCTCCGGAATCAACAGTCGCAATCCAAGATTTCTGGTCTTTCTGAGTGTTTTTAATCCCATTTTTGCCAGAACCCTGTTTTCTCCTGTCATGGAGACAATATCAGCTGCAATCGAAATCGCAAGAAGATCTGTAAGCTCAAACAATTCCGCTTCCGGAATTTTATAGATGGTATTCAGACCCTGGCAGAGTTTAAAGCCCACACCACATCCTGAAAGCTCCTTAAAAGGATAGCGGCAGTCACTTCTTTTAGGGTCAAGAACTGCAGCGGCATCAGGAATTTCTTCTCCCGGAAGGTGATGGTCACAGATAATGAAATCAATGCCAAGATCAGAAGCATAATTGATCATATCAATGGCTTTTATTCCGCAGTCCAGGGCGATGATCAATGAAAAGCCGTTTTCTTTGGCAAAATCAATTCCTTCCGTAGAAATCCCGTATCCTTCAGAATTTCTGTCAGGGATATAGTAATCCAGGTATTTTTTCTCAACAATTTTGCTGAGATATAGGTACATCAGGGCAACTGCTGTGGTTCCGTCCACATCATAATCGCCATATACCAGTATTTTTTCACCATTTTCAATAGCTGTTGCAATACGCTCTACAGCTTTTTGCATATCTGCCATTAAAAACGGGTTGTGTATATCGTTAAGGTTTGGTTTGAAAAATTCTCTCGCCTTCTGATAATTGTCAATTCCTCTTAGAACGAGAAGTTTAGATTCAAAAGTACCAAAACCAAGTGACGAACTTAGTCCGTCCACAATTTCCTCATCGGGTTCGGGCTTATAAATCCATTTTTGACTCATGTTCACAAAAATAAGGAAAAAAAATAGCATTCCGTAAAGAACGAGACTTAAGTTTTGCCTTAATAATTGTTAAAAATTAATTATCTTCGTGCTCCAAATTTTAAATGATTATGAAAAAAATTACTGTATGCCTTATGTTATTGGGGGCAATGCATTCGATCAGCGCCCAGAAAATTAACCTCGGCAAAGCAGCCGGAATAGTTTCCAATGGAGCAAAAGCTTTAACATTTACCAACGAAGATGCCATTAAGCTATCCAAAGAATCAGTAGATTGGATGGATAAAAACAATCCTGTAGCCAGCGCAAAAGATCCGTATACTGTAAGATTGAATAAACTGTTCGGAAAGCACAAATCTCAGGACGGACTGAATCTGAATTACAAAGTGTATAAAGTAAAGGATATTAATGCTTTTGCCTGTGCAGACGGAAGTGTACGTGTATTTTCTTCACTGATGGATATCATGACGGATAACGAATTGCTGGCTGTCATAGGTCACGAGATTGGTCACGTTAAGAATCAGGATACCAAAGATGCCATGAAATCAGCTTATCTGAAAGCGGCAGCATTGGATGCGTCATCATCTGCGTCATCAGCAGTAGCTACCCTTAATGATAGCCAGGTCGGGAAAATGGCTAATGCATTCTTAGATGCTTCTCACAGCAAAAAGCAGGAATCTGAGGCAGATACCTATTCCTATGATTTCATGAAAGCTAACAAATATGATGTAGTTGGAGCGTATACTGCTTTCAAAAAACTAGCATTGCTTTCACAGGGAAGTACACAGACCGGTTTTGAGAAAATGTTTAATTCTCACCCGGATAGTGAAAAAAGAGCTCAGGCGATCAAAAAAAGAGCCGAAAAAGACGGTTTATGGAAAGACCCGGGAACGGTAGCTATTCCAACCACGAAACTTACAAAATAATTATTTTATTTATTGTTTAAACGAAAATACCTCAAAGCATTGCTTTGAGGTATTTTTATATTTCATGGTACGATACCGGATTAAGAATACATTTTTTCTCTTAATTCCTTTACTTTTTTATCAGCAAGGTATTCGTCATAAGTCATTTCTCTGTCGATGATTCCGGTAGGAGTCAGTTCGATGATCCTGTTACAGACTGTTGATAGCATTTCGTGGTCATGAGATGCCAGTAAAATATTTCCTTTGAAGTTGGATAATGAGTTGTTCAAAGTGGTGATACTTTCAAGGTCTAAGTGGTTGGTAGGTTCGTCTAATAAAAGAACATTAGCTTTCTGAAGCATCATTCTGCTGAACATACATCTCATTTTTTCACCTCCGGAAAGTACTTTACAAGACTTCAACGCTTCATCACCGGAGAATAGCATTCTTCCTAAGAATCCTCTTACAAATTCTTCGTGACGCTCTTCATCATTTTTAGTGAATTGTCTCAGCCAGTCTACAAGACTTTGATCTTCCTGGAAGAACTTTGTGTTATCCAGTGGCATATGAGATTGAGTCGTTGTAACTCCCCACGCAACAGTACCTTTGTCTGCTTCAACGTTTCCGGCTAAAATTTCGAAGAATTCTGTGATCGCTAAAGAGTTTTTGGAAAGCACTGCTACTTTATCCCCTTTTTTAAGGTTTAAGTCGATATTAGAGAATAATAATTCGCCATCTTTTGTTTTCTCAAGACCTTTTACATCAAGGATCTGGTCTCCAGCCTCTCTTTCCATTTCAAAAATAATGGCAGGATATCTTCTTGAAGATGGTTTGATATCGTCAATATTCAATTTGTCGATCATTTTCTTTCTTGCAGTAGCCTGTTTAGCTTTCGCTACGTTTGAGCTGAATCTTGCAATGAAGTCCTGAAGTTCCTTTTTCTTTTCTTCTGCTTTTTTATTGGCCTGAGCTCTCTGTCTTGTTGCTAGCTGGGAAGCCTGATACCAGAAAGAGTAGTTACCGGTATAAAGGTTAAGTTTAGAGTAATCAAGGTCTCCAATGTGCGTACAAACTGTATCAAGGAAGTGACGGTCGTGAGATACTACGATTACGGTATTTTCATAATCAGCAAGGAAATCCTCCAGCCAAGAGATGGTATCAATGTCAAGGTCGTTGGTAGGCTCATCCAGAATCAATACGTCTGGGTTTCCGAAAAGTGCCTGTGCCAAAAGAACTTTTACTTTGTCTTTGTTCTCAAGTTCACTCATCAGCTGCCAGTGCATATCATCAGAAATTCCTACGTTTGAAAGCATGGTCTGTGCATCAGATTCTGCAGTCCATCCTCCCATTTCATCATAGATTACACCAAGTTCACCGGCTTTAATCCCATCTTCATCAGAGAAATCTTCTTTTGCGTATAACGCATCCATTTCCTCTTTTATTTCGAATAATTTCTTATTACCTCTTAAAACAGCTTCAAGAACAGTATACTGATCATAAGCAAAGTGATCCTGCTCCAAAACTGACATTCTTTTCCCTGGTTCCAGAGATACGTTACCTGTTGTCGGATCCTGCTTTCCTGTTAATATTTTAAGGAATGTGGACTTTCCCGCTCCGTTTGCTCCGATAATTCCGTAGCAGTTTCCTTTGGTAAACATAATATTTACCTCGTCAAAAAGAACTCTTTTCCCGAATTGTAAAGATAAGTTAGATACTGTTAACATATAGTTTTGTAAATTTGGCGCAAAAATACAAAAAGAATTTGGGTATTTTGTAATAATATAATAGTCAAGTTTTTAAATGTATCGTATTTTTTATATATTTCATTAACGAAATTTTAAAATGATGAAGATTGAGAAAACAGTTAGCATATTAAACAAAAGAGCCCGCTTTGAATATGAAATTCTTGAAGAATATGAAGCCGGAATGGTTTTGACGGGTACAGAAATAAAATCTTTACGTTCTTCCAAAGCATCCATCACAGAATCCTTCTGTCAGTTTATTGATGGGGAATTATATATCATTAATATGATGATTGATGAATATAAATTAGGAACTTTTTACAACCATAAAACAAAAAGGGAACGGAAATTGCTCTTGCACAAAAAAGAATTGCAAAAACTTGAAAAAAAGTTAAAGGATGCAGGGAATACGATTATACCTTTGAAATTATATATCACTGACCGGGGTAAGGCAAAGGTGCTGATAGCACTGGGTAGAGGGAAAAAGCTTTTCGATAAAAGAGAGGCGATAAAAGATAGAGAAAATAAACGGAACCTGGACAGAATATTAAAGAAAAGTTAAAAATCATTTGAAAAACTTTGTATATAAAGAAAAATTATATTTATTTTGCATTATCAATTATTTAATCATTTAATTCTATGAAAAATCTAAAATTAGGAATTTCAGCATTGGCGCTTACTGTCGCTTCTACTGTTTTCGCACAGACTACCAACAATCCGTGGTTGATCGGAGTTGGTGCTCACGCTGAAAACCACGTAGCAGCACGTTCTACGTTCGGTAATACGTTCTCTGCTAAAAATTTAACGAAAAATATGTTCAATATGAACAATTTTTCTATCACACCTCCATTATCTAAGTTAACAGTTGCTAGAAACATTGGAAAAGGTTTAGTAATCGACTGGCAAACTTCTGTTGGAAATGTTGAAAACAAAAGATTCAACATGGGGAAAGAATTTTTCCTAATGACAGGTCTTGGTTTCCAGGCTCACGCTGCAGGTCTTTTATGGAACGAAGAATCTTGGTTTGATCCATATTTAAGAGTTGGTGCTAACTATTTAAGACACGACTATACTGCACTTACTTTCCCAAGAACAAGTGTTGACGATAATGGTAACCCAATTGAGTATGTTACTAACGGAAAAGATGGTAACGAGAATGGTAAAGCTAACCACTTTGCTTTAGCTACAGGTGCTGGTGCTAACTTCTGGGTAACTAAGAACTTCGGTCTTGGTATTCAAGGAGATTATGTATCAACTCCAGGAGATAAATCTACAGTTGCTAACTTCTGGCAAGCTTCTGCTTCCATCTTATTCAGATTCGGAAACAGAGATAGAGATAAGGATGGTATCCTAGATAAAGATGATCTTTGTCCAGATACACCAGGTTTACCAGAATTCCAGGGATGTCCTGATACAGACGGTGACGGAGTTCCAGATAAAGACGATCAATGTCCAGAAGTTGCTGGTCCAGTTGAAAACAACGGTTGTCCTTGGCCAGATACAGACGGTGACGGTGTAATCGATAAAGATGATGCTTGTCCTACAGTAGCAGGTCCTGCTGAAAACAACGGTTGTCCTTGGCCAGATACAGACGGTGACGGTATCCTAGATAAAGATGATGCTTGTCCTACTGTTCCAGGTCTTCCAGAATACAACGGATGTCCTAAACCAAAAGACGTAATCGCTAAAGAAGCTACAGGAGCTCTTAAAGATATCTTGTTCAACTTCAACAAAGCTACAATCAGACCTGAATCTAATGGTAAATTAGATCAAGCTGCTACTATCATTAAGCAATCTAACGACGGAACGTTCTTAGTAACAGGTCACACAGATGCTAAAGGTGCTGCTGCTTACAACTTGAAACTTTCAAGAGAAAGAGCTGCTGCTGTAGTTGCTGCTCTTGAAACTAGAGGTGTTAGTGGAACTCAATTGAAATCTACAGGTGTAGGTTCTAGAGATGCTCAAGTTCCTGCAAAAGCTTCTGACGCTGAAAGAATGGTTGACAGAAAAGTAGTTGTAGAAGCTGTAAACGGTGCTGCTTGGGATGCACTTAAGAAATCTGATCTAGAAGTAGTAGAGAAGAAGACTGTAGTGAAAAAAGCTAAAAAAGCTCCAGCTAAGAAAAAAGCTCCAGCTAAAAAGAAAAAATAATTAAATTTTTCTAAATAATGAATACCTCCAATTTTTTTGGAGGTATTTTTTTTTTGTTGACTTTTAAGTAATTTTGTTGAAATTTAAAATATAAAATGGGAAGAGCATTTGAATATAGAAAAGCTTCTAAAATGGCCAGATGGGATAAAATGGCCAAGACATTCTCTAAAATAGGAAAAGATATTGCACTGGCTGTAAAAGCCGGAGGAACAGACCCGGAATCTAACCCGGCATTGAGAAGATGCATCCAGAATGCAAAAGGGGCAAACATGCCTAAAGACAACGTAGAAAGAGCTATCAAGAAGGCAAGTGGTGCCGATGCTGAAAACTATGAAGAAATCACTTACGAAGGATACGGACAGGGAGGTGTTGCTTTCTTTGTAGAATGTACTACAAACAATACTACAAGAACGGTAGCAAACGTAAGAGCAATTTTTAACAAGTTCGACGGAAACCTTGGGAAAAATGGTGAACTGGCATTTATCTTTGATAGAAAAGGTATTTTTACCATTGATCTGGCTCAGGTTAAAATGGAATGGGATGACTTTGAAATGGAAATGATTGACGGTGGTGCAGAAGATGTGGAAAAAGATGAAGAAGAAGTAATGATTACCACTGCCTTTGAAGATTTCGGTTCTTTATCTCATAAATTAGATGAGCTTGGAATTGAAGCCAAAAGTGCAGAACTTCAGAGAATTCCGAACAATACAAAAGAAGTCAATGAGGAGCAGTTCAAAGCTAATATGAAAATGCTTGAGCGCTTTGAAGATGATGATGATGTTCAGAATGTTTACCATAACATGGAAATCACAGAAGAGCTGATGAACTCTTTATAAAAAATAATATAGCATTCATATACAGTTAACTTTCAATTAGTTTCTTTGCACAAAACTATGAAACGTCTTGCCGTGTTTTTTTTATAAACAAGAAATACCGAGACGTTCCATCCGGCCAAATTAAAAAGCTGAAAATATCGGATGAAAAGAAACGTTGAATTAGTTGTTATATCGGATGTTCATTTGGGAACTTATGGATGTAAGGCTAAAGAATTGCTGCGATACCTCAACTCTATACAGCCTAAAACTTTAGTTCTGAATGGGGATATCATTGATATCTGGCAGTTCAAAAAGTCTTACTTCCCTAAACCTCATCTGAAAGTGATCAGAAAGATCCTTTCATTCGCTACCAAAAATACAGATGTCTATTACATCACAGGCAATCATGATGAAATGTTCCGGAAATTCACCGATTTTGAACTCGGAAAGCTTAAAGTCTGTAATAAGATCTGCCTGAATATTGATCAGAAAAAAACCTGGATTTTTCATGGTGATGTTTTCGATGCATCCGTCCAGCATTCCAAATGGATCGCCAAACTTGGCGGAAAAGGATATGATCTCTTAATTATTATCAATAATGTTGTAAATTGGTTCTTAGAGAAAATGGGTAAAGAGAAATATTCATTTTCAAAAAAAATCAAGAACAATGTGAAAAAAGCAGTAAAATATATCGGCGATTTTGAACTTACCGCTTCTGAGCTGGCCATTGACAATCACTACGATTATGTGGTTTGCGGACATATCCATCAGCCGCAGATTCGTGAAGTGAGCAATAAAAAAGGATCATGTACCTATCTGAATTCAGGAGACTGGATTGAAAATCTTTCGGCCCTGGAATATCATGATAAAGAATGGAAGATCTTCTACTATGATGAGCATAAACATTTGCTGAATGATGATGAAGCAGAAGAGATTCAGGATATGGATCCTTCGGCTCTTTTGAAAATAGTAACCAATTTTTCCTGAATGAAGGTCCTTTATGCATTCCAGGGAACTGGAAACGGTCATGTGGCCAGAGCACAGGAAATTATTCCTATTCTGAAAAAATATGCTTCGGTAGATACCCTGATCAGTGGTCATCAATCGCAATTAAAGGCCAGTTTTGATATTAATTTCCAATATAAGGGGATTTCACTTCTTTATAACAAAACAGGTGGTTTATCATACCTTAAAACATTTACTGAAAATAAATTTTTAGAAGCAGCCAGAATCATAAAGCAACTTGATCTTTCCGGATATGATTTAATTATTAATGATTACGAACCATTAACAGGCTGGGCTTCCAAATTAAAGAAGCTTCCTATGATAGAACTCAGCCATCAGGCATCAATGAGCTTTCCTGAAACACCGAAGCCATCACAAAAGGATTTTCTGGGCGAAATGATTTTAAAGTATTATGTTCCCAGTGAAAGAAAAATCGGGTTCCATTTTGAAAACTACCATCCTCAGATCAAAAAACCGGTTATCAGAAGAAAGATCCGGGATCTTAATCCTTACAAACAAGGATATTATCTTGTCTATCTTCCAAGCTTTGCAGATGAGAATATTATTAAGGTTTTAAAGAAAATCCCTGTGGAATGGAAGATCTTTTCAAAATATAGTAAAGTTCGGGTGAAAGTAAAAAATGTTGAAGTATTTCCTATTGACGAAACAGAATACCTGAAATATTTTGAAGGCTGTGATGGCATCTTATGCAATGCAGGTTTTGAAACTCCTGCAGAAGCCCTTTTTATGGATAAAAAATTATTTGTAATCCCTATTCATAATCAATACGAGCAGGAATGTAATGCCTGTGCACTGGATAAAATGGGAATCCCGAACTCCAAGGTTTTAAATCTTCAGGAAATTATGGAGTGGGTAGCTTCCGATCATCATCTGAAAGTAGATTACCCTGATGATATTGAAGAAATACTAAAGAATGAGGTTTTAATTCTTTAAAAAAATATCTTCCACATCATTCATTCTCATCATTACCGATCTTGCATAGGAACAATGAGGGTAAACCTTCCAGCTATTTTCTCTGGCAAACCGGATAGCTTCCTCAACTAAATATTTTCCCATTCCTCTGCCTTCAAATTCAGGATGTACCAATACAAAGGAAATGATCAGTTTATGATCTTCGGGGAAGATGGTATATGTAAGTCTTCCTACTTCTTTTATTTCATTATTTAAAGTAAGGACGCCGCCGTTTCCGGATTTATTGTTTTCAAATTTCATAAATCAAATTTTCTTAATAAAGATACAAAAAATAGACCGCCGGTTTATTGTTGCACTGAATTACTCTTTCCCGGTGTAGTAATTATAATCCTTAATGATGATACTGATAAATTGTCTTTCAGTCATTTTCTTGGGATCAACTTCCAGTTTCAGGATACTCTTGATTTTGTCGGAAAGCTTGCTGATGATCTGACGGTCATCTACTCTCAGGGCTTTGGTATAATTGTCTTTAATGATCCTCATATCATTATCACTTAATGCAATTACCTGAGGGAAAGAAGGAATATAATCCTCGTTGATATTTTCTAAGATGGTATGAGAGATATTAATATTATTTTTTAAAGAAATAACTGCCGTACCGGAAGCGATATCTCCCAGCCGTTGGTTATTTTTGGAAACAACCATTGAGATCAGTCCTACAATTCCTGCAAAAGAAACGTCTACAATTCTGAAGATCCAGCGGATCATATAGTCTCCGAAACCGGCCTGGTAGCCGTCAATCTTCACAACTCTTATTTTCATAAGCCTTTTACCCGGGGTCTGTCCTTCCATTAAACTTTCCAGGACAACAGGGTAGATGTAAACCGGAAAGGTAAGAAGGATATAAACAGCCCGTACAGACCATTCATCCAATCCGTTTAATAAGTATCCCAAATCGAAAATATTAAAGAACAGATAAAGTATAGCAACGATATAAGCAACCCTTATCAGAAGATCAACAATGAATGCAAGCATTCTTTCTCCTATACTAGCAATAGTGAAGCTGATATTTACATTTTGTGAGGTATTTATCGCAATTTGAGACATAATTTTTATTATTTTAGCCTTACAATTATGAGAGAAGTTTATTTCATTAAACAAAATAAAGAAAAATGGTTGGGAATAGAACAGGTTATTGATGGGAAAGTAAAAAAAAATCCTGATGACCTGTCTTCGTTGTATATAAACCTGATCAATGATCTTTCTTTTGCCCAGACTTATTATCCCAAAAGTAATACCACGGTCTACCTGAATCATCTGTCTTCTCAGATTTTTCAGAAGATCTACAAAACGAAAAGGGTAGAAGAAAACCGGCTGATTTATTTTTTCAGAACGGAAGTTCCTTTACTGGTATATCATTACCGGAGGTATCTGCTGTATGCTTTTCTGTTCTTTGCGCTGTTCACTTCTATTGGGGTGCTTTCTGCAATCTATGACAAAAGTTTCTTAACGGTCGCCATTCCCAATGGAGAATCCTATGTGAATGAAACCATAGAGAATATAAAAAAAGGAAATGCCGTTGCTGTATACGAAAGCGGTTCTACCTGGGGGAGTACGATAGGGATTATTTTCAATAATATTCAGGTAGGAGCGAAGTTATACATCTATGGAATTACGGGAGGAATAGGAACTTTATTTGCATTGCTCTCCAATAGTGTCATGCTGGGGGCTTTTCAATACTTTTTTTATGACTACGGAGCTTTAAAAGACAGTGCCAGGGGAATCTGGCTGCATGGAGTATTTGAAATCTTTGCAATGGTCATAGAAGCGATGTGCGGGTTGATTCTTGGGGCGTCTATTTTATTTCCCAGAACTTTTTCAAGATTCAATTCTTTTAAAAAAGGATTTAAAGATTCATTTAAAATATTTCTCAGTACCGTTCCTTTCACAATTTGTGCCGGAATTATCGAAGGTTATGTTACCAGACATGCACTGAAGATGCCTTTGACCTTGAATCTACTTATTATTTTCGGATCCCTGGCAATCGTCATTTTTTACTATATTGTATATCCGTCTGTTGTCAATAAAAAAACTAATAAACACATCAATGATACAATTTTATAAAAAAAGAGATTTCGGAACCTTCATCAGTGACAGTTTCAACTTCTTTAAACTCTATGGGAAAAACTATTTCAAGAGTTACCTGTTGATCAATGGTTTGCTGTTGATCTTAATGGTGGTCGTGCTTATCTTTGGATATAGAGAACTTTTTTCTCAGATTTTCGGATCCAACATGAATGGTGATACCTATTATTTTGAAAGGTATTTTTCTGAGAACGCAGGAATGTTGATTGCAGTTGCTTTGCTTACATTTCTGATTTTTATGATACTTGCCATAGTCAGTTATCTGTTCCCGGTTTTTTATCTTAAAAGAATTGCACAGGGAGCCAATACCATAAAGACCGATGAAATTGTAGGGGATTTTAAAAAGAACGCCGGAAAAATAGTCAAGTTGTGGATTGGTCTGATTTTTATTGTCACTCCATTAGCTTTTTTCCTGATAGGATTTTCCTATATCCTGATATTTCTGATTATAGGATTTTTCCTGATATTCCTTATTTACCCTACATTATTCAATGTCGTTACATTTCTGATGTATGATTACTTCAATTCGGACAGAAGATTTTTTGAAAGCCTGAGTTATTCTATACGGGCGCAGTTCTCCTATCCGAACGGAAGAGAGAAATCTCCTTACTGGAAGTATTGGGGAGGATCCATCATCATGATTACCATCATCTCCATCATTTCTTCGGTATTTACTTATATTCCGCTTATTTTCTTTTACGGAGCTGTACTGACCTCCACACCGGACGGTAAGTTTGAGCAGAATCCTTTTACGGGTACTGTAGGAATTATATTTTTCGTATTTTATGGAATTTCTATGCTGTTATCATTCTTTCTTTCCAATCTTATGTATGTGAATGCAGGACTGATGTATTACGACAGCAGAACAGATCTTCACCAGAAAGTAGAACTTGAAGAAATAGATACCATCGGGATCAATGAATAGGATTTTTTTCATACTGTTTTTTCTCTCCCTTGGGCTCATTCACGCTCAGGATAACGGACCTGTGGAGAATGATCTTGTAGACTCTCTCTATACCACCGGACACTACAGGAATATGCTGCGTGCCGATTCGGTATTGGTTAAAAATCCGGTTTCAGAAAATGTGGTTTATCCGAAGCAGTTCAGGGAAAATGTTCCGTCAAGGTATAAAGGCAACGAATTTGATTATTCGGTGTCAAAGCCTAAGGAATCTTTCGGAAAAAAACTGATGCGGAAGATAAACCAACTGCTGCAGAGTATTTTCGGAGAAACAGCATTTACAAAATCTCTGGAATTTACCGGATTGCTTATTCGCCTGTTTGTTATTATTCTCGTAGGATTTCTGCTTTATTTTATCATCAGGTATATTCTTGGGAAAGACGGAAACTTCATTTTTGGAAAGAAAAACAAAAAACTGGATCTGAATGTGGAAGAGCTCCATGAAAATATCCATGAGATTAATTTTCCAGAAAGTATAGCCGGATTTGAACATGCAAGAGATTACCGTTCAGCAGTACGCTATCAGTTTCTGTTCATCCTGAAAAAGCTAAGTGATAAAAAGCTGATCACCTGGAATCCGGAGAAAACCAATAAAGATTATGCCGCAGAACTGAAAGCCGGCCATCTTAAACAGGAATTTTCAGATCTTTCCTATATTTTCGATTATGTCTGGTATGGAGAATTCAATATCGAAGAACAGAGTTATCTGAAATTTAAAAACAAATACCAGGCATTTAAACCTTAACCCATCAACCATGAACAAAACTTTCAAAATATATGCTGTAATCTTCATCATTGTGATGATTATTCTGGCGTTGCTTGAAGTTAATAAAAAAGAAACCATCAACTGGCGTAAAAATTTCGATATTCATGAGAAATCTCCTTTTGGCCTTTTTGTTTTCAATAATGAAGCAAAAACCCTCTTCAAGAATAACCTGAAGAGAATGGAGCTGGCTTCTTACGAATATTATAGCCGGAATCAGAAAGATCTTCACAATATATTGGTTATCGAAAATGAATTGGATGGAGCATCTTGGAAGAAAATTCTGGAACAGGTTTCAAAAGGGTCTGATGCAATGCTGATGGTAAGCCGTATGCCGAAAGAAGTTTCAGACAGTATAGGATATTATGATTCCGAAATATCATTTGAAGAAGAAAATGTACTGAAACTTACAGATAAGAAATATCAGAATGATTTTATTAAATTAGATAAACTCCCGTCAGGAAGAGGATTCTCGTTTATTAAACCCGGAGTTCAGGTACTGGGAAAAACGGTAGAAAAAAGAAATACAGATCAGGCAAACTTTATTAAAGTGAAATTCGGAAAGGGAAATATTTACGTTCACAGCGAACCTCTTTTTCTTACCAATTACTACCTTTTGAAACCCGGAAATATAAAATATGCACAGGATGTATTCTCTTATCTTCAGGATAGGGAAACCCTGTGGTTTGTAAAAAGTAGCAGCAAAGAATCCCGTTTCTTTATGAGATTCATACTCTCAAAGCCGGCCTTGAAATATGCGTGGTGGGTTTTATTGGGAGGGCTGGTATTATTTATCTTTTTTAATGCCAAAAGAAAGCAGAGAATAGTGCCGGTAATAGAACCTTTGAAAAATACATCACTGGAATTTGTAAAAAGCATTGGAAATCTTTATCTTCAGGAAGGTGATTTTCATGATATGATGGCGAAGAAAGCTCAGTATTTCCTGAATAAGGTAAGGATGGAGCTACTCATCGATACCCAGAATCTGGATGATGAATTTGCCAAGAAGCTCCAGCTGAAGACAGGAAAACCTATGGAAATGATCAATGAAGCTATTCATCTTATTAAAAAAGCCCAGGATCCTTACGCCGGAGTAATGAAAGAAGACCTTGTAAGGATCAATAAACTGCTTGATGAAATTTTAAAATAAAACAACAAAGAGTCCCAACGGGACGATTTAACAAAAGATAGGGCACCGTCCTATTAAAAAAATAAAAATTATGGAAAACCTTGATAACCCAAACACAGAAAATCAAACTTCTATAAATCTTAATAAAAGCGAAGATCAGTTTCAGTCCAGAATAGATATGATCGAACTCCGTGCAAGCCTTGATAAGGTAAAAGCTGAGATCGGAAAGGTCATTGTGGGACAGGAGAGCATGATCGAGCATCTTTTGGCTGCCTTACTTTCAAATGGACACGTCCTTATTGAAGGTGTGCCGGGAGTAGCCAAAACAATTACAGCAAAATTATTGGCAAAGACCATTGATGTAGGATTCAGCAGAATTCAGTTTACACCGGATCTGATGCCTTCTGATATTTTGGGAACCTCAGTTTTCAGTGTAAAGAACTCGGAGTTTGAATTTAAAAAAGGACCTATCTTTTCCAATTTCATATTGATTGATGAGATCAACAGATCGCCGGCCAAAACTCAGTCTGCCTTGTTTGAAGTCATGGAAGAAAGACAGATCACAATGGACGGCACCCGGTATATCATGGAAGATCCGTTCCTTGTTATTGCCACTCAAAACCCCATAGAACATGAAGGAACTTACAGACTTCCTGAAGCCCAGCTGGACCGTTTCCTGTTCAAAATCAATGTCGGATATCCTAACCTTCAGCAGGAAATTGCGATCATAAAAAATCAGCATGAAAGCAAAAAAGAAGATAAAACCGAAGGAATCAATCATGTCATCACAGCAGAACAGCTGAAAAACTATCAGCACTTGGTAAAAGAAATTGTTGTGGAAACACAGCTGATGGAATATATTGCTAAAATTATTATCAACACAAGGGAAAACCAGTTTTTATACCTGGGAGCTTCTCCAAGAGCCTCATTAGCTCTTCTTACCGCTTCAAAAGCCTTTGCAGCGTTAAGAGGAAGAGATTTTGTAACCCCTGAAGATATTAAAGAAGCGAGCTATGCTGTCCTGAGACACAGAGTAATTGTTTCTCCTGAAAGAGAAATGGAAGGTCTTACAGCAGATGAAATCATACGCCAGATTTTAGAAGGAATAGAGATTCCAAGGTAGTAGATAATAGGAAACAGGTGATAGTGAATTCCAATTTAATTAAAGTACACAATATTACGTATGGCAAATTTTAAAGAACTTTTAGTTTGGCAGAAATCGATTGATTTTGTTACTGAAATTTATAGGATTACTGAAACATTTCCCAAAACCGAAGTCTACGGATTAATATCACAAATCAGAAGAGCCGCTGTTTCTATACCATCCAACATTGCTGAAGGAAACTCAAGAAGAAGTAAACCTGATTATCTGCAATTTTTAAAAATATCAAGGGGCAGTTGTGCAGAAGTAGAAACACAATTAGTAATTTCAAAAAATCTCGGGTTTTTAAATGAAGATGACTATTTGCAACTAAATCAGGAAATTATAGAAATATCCAAAATGTTGAACGGACTCATTAGTTCCTTACAATAATAATGAATGTGAAAAAGCTAATAAACGACCATCTAAAACCTTTCATCTGCAACCTGCCACCTGCCACCTAAAAAATGAAAAACTTATACATCAATACACGTTTCTTCTTTACGCTCATCGGAGTGGGCGTGTTGTATGTTCTGGCATTTTTCTTTCCGGTCCTGATGTGGGGAGCCCACATTGTCCTGTTGATCTGCTTCCTTGCGGCTATGGTAGATTATCTGCTGCTTTTTAATCAGAAGAATGCCCTGCAGGCCCAGAGGATATTACCGGAAAAACTGTCTAATGGTGACGAGAATTTTGTGAAAATTGATATCAAAAACAATTACAGTTTTACAGTTACTACAAGAATCATTGACGAGATCCCGTTCCAGTTTCAGAAAAGGGACTTCTCCATTGAGAAGAAGATAGATTCCGGGGCCAATACCCTTTTTCAATATACATTAGTACCCAAAGAAAGAGGTGAATACCATTTTGGAGGCTTGAATATCTATGCTTCCTCGCCTTTGGGATTCGTTTCAAAAAGGTATACTTTTCAGAAAGATGCGGCATTGCCTGCTTATCCTTCATTTATCCATCTCAGAAAATATGAACTGATGGCTTTGCAAAGCGAATTTCTGATGGGAGGGATCAAGAGAGTCAGAAAACTGGGGCATACCATGGAATTTGAGCAGATCAAAGATTATGTTCCTGGTGATGATATCAGAACCATCAACTGGAAAGCGACCTCTAAAGCCAATCGTCTTATGGTCAACCAGTTTCAGGATGAAAAATCACAACGTATTTTTATGCTGATTGACAAGGGCAGAACAATGAAAATGCCTTTCAACGGGTTGAGCCTTCTGGATTATTCAATCAATGCTGCTATGGCATTGTCACATATTATTATTCGAAAGGGAGACAGGGCAGGGATGATGACCTTCTCCAAAAAAGCAGAGAATAAAATTGCAGCCGATAATAAATCGGGACAGCTGAAAAAAATATCAGAAGCGCTTTATAATATTAAAACCGATTTCTTTGAAAGTGATTTCAACCGTTTGTATCAGGATGTAAAATATTCCGTCAATCAAAGAAGTCTTATCTTACTTTTTACCAATTTTGAAACGCTGGATGGGCTTAACCGCCAGTTGAAATACCTTCGTGGAATTGCTAAAAACCATTTACTGGTAGTCGTATTCTTCAAAAACGCTGAACTGCAGACCCTGATCAACAAAAATCCTGAAAATATGCAGGAAATCTATGACGAGATTGTTGCTGAAAAATTCGAATTCGAAAAAAAACTGATCATTCAGGAACTCCGTAAATATGGAATTTATACCGTATATACGCTTCCTGAAAATTTAAATATCGATGTTATCAATAAATATTTGGAAATAAAAGCTAGAGGAATTTTATAACTTTGCAATAAGCAATAAGCAATAAGCAATAAGCAATAAGCAATAAGCAATAAGCAATAAGCAATAAGCAATAAGCAATAAGCAATAAGCAATAATGAAAATAACACTTAACAGAATAAACGACGACTTTTTATTTGAATGCACAAACTCCCAGGGGAATTCTATCCTTTTGGACAATACTTCTCAGCCGGGAGCAAAAGGAGTTTCTCCGATGGAAAGCGTACTGATGGCAGTAGCAGGATGCAGCGGGATTGATGTGGTTTCTATTTTAAAGAAGCAGCGTCAGGAGATCAGAAGCTTTCAGGCGGAAGTAGAAGGAGAGAGAGTGCAGGTAGATGATGCGAAACCTTTTAAATCAATCACTGTGAAATTCCTTTTAGAAGGTGAAATTGATCCTAAAAAAGCATTGAAAGCTGCAGAGCTGTCTTTTGAAAAATACTGTTCCGTATCAAAAACATTGGAACCGAATGTAGAAATCGGCTACGAAGTCTATGTGAACGGAGAGAAAATTTAATCTCTTACTTAAAAAATAGAAAAAGCCGGATGTTGATCCGGCTTTTTTATTACTCATTACTGATTATTTATTACTCATCATTCATTAAAGAGTGAGTCTCGGCTTGATCAGTTTCGCTACAGTGGCCGTCCATCCGGTCTGATGAGAAGCTCCTACACCTCTTCCGTTATCCCCATGGAAATATTCAAAGAAGGTGATATAATCTTTAAAATGCTCATCATAATTGAATTTCGGATTTCCTCCGTTGAAGGCACGCTGCCCATGTTCATCCTTTAAAAATATTGAACATAATCTCTTACTTATATTCTGAGCCACTTCATCAAGATTTCTCTTATCGCCGCTCCCGGTTGGAAATTCCACTTTCAGGCTGTTTCCATAGTAATAGTGAAAACGCTGCAGGCTTTCCACAATCAGGAAGTTGATAGGGAACCATATCGGGCCGCGCCAGTTGCTGTTTCCCCCAAACATACGGCTGTCGCTCTCTGCCGGCGTGTAGTAGACCATATTTTCTGTTCCATGTACAGAGAATACAAAAGGATTTTCTTCATATACCTTAGACATGGCCCGGATTCCATAAGAACTTAAGAACTCTTTCTCATCAAGCATTCTGGTGAGAACCTTTGTGAGTCTGTTTTTACGGAGAATGCTCATCAGGTGTTTTCTGCCGTGGCCTTCCTCATCCCAGTGTGATACCAGTTTGGTAAGCTCCGGTTTGTTTTTTAAGATCCATTCCATTCTGCTTCTGAAATTCGGCATCTTTTCCAATAGACGGTGATCTACAATTTCAACGGCAAACATCGGGATTAATCCTACAATACTTCTCAGTCTTAAAGAAACACTTTCTCCGTTCCCGAGCTGAAGCACATCATAGAAGAATCCGTCTTCCTCATTCCAGAGACCTTTTGTTCCGTCACCCAGGTTTTCCATGGCCTCCGCGATATAAAGATAATGTTCAAAAAATTTGATGGCCATATCTTCATATACCTGGTAGTATTGGGCAAGCTCCATCGCAATGCGCATCATATTCAGGGCGTACATGGCCATCCAGCTTGTTCCGTCAGCCTGTTCAAGATGCTGTCCGTCTTTTAATACCATATTCCGGTCAAAAGCTCCGATGTTATCAAGCCCCAGGAAACCGCCTCCGAAAATATTTTTTCCGTTCTTATCCTTACGGTTGACCCACCAGGTGAAATTGAGGAGAAGCTTCTGGAAGACTTTTTCAAGGAATAGAAGATCCGGTTTTCCATTGTTTTTTTCATCAATCTTGAAAACACGGAAGCAGGACCATGCATGTACGGGCGGGTTTACATCACTCATGTTCCACTCGTAGGCAGGCAGCTGTCCGTTGGGATGCATATACCATTCTTTAGTCAGCAGTAAAAGCTGTCCCTTGGCAAACTCAGCATCAATAATGGAAAAAGGAACACAGTGAAAAGCCAGATCCCAGGTGGCATACCACGGATATTCCCATTTATCAGGCATGGAAATAATATCTTTATTGTGAAGATGATTCCATTCCGTATTTCTTACATATTCATTGAAATTTCTCGGAGCCTCAAAATTCGGATCCCCTTTCAGCCATTTTCCGATATTGTAATGATAGAACTGTTTGTTCCATAGAAGTCCGGCAAATGCCTGCCTTTGAACATTCCTTTCGTCCTCATGTACCGTATCGTATTGAACCTCATTGTAAAATTCTTCTGTTTCAGCCTTTCTGGTACTGAAGATTTCATCAAATCCTTCAAAAGGTTCCTCTGTTCCGTCAGGACATAATCTGAATTCAAAGACCTTAGATTGTCCGGCTCCAATGATCTCATCGATCAGAAAAGCAGCCTTAGTCCCTTTTTGCTCAGGATTTACGGTATCAGTTTTATGAATAACAAAATCATTGATGCCGTCTTTATAATAGCTGTTTTCAATCAGTGGAGTACCGTAAAGTTTCGGAGTATTGGTTTCATTCTCACAAAATACACTTTTTGCATTTCCGTTTCTCGAATAGAGCTTTTTGATGGAAATACTGTCGTGCCCGATATTGATGCTTCCGTCTTCAGAAGCAGCACTTAATTCTCCCTTATAGGTATTATAACCCCATTTCCAGTTGTTTCTGAACCAGGCAGTAGGGATGACGACAATAGGGGCATCATTCCTGCTTCGGTTACAGATGGTAACTCTGGCCAGAATATCATTGTGATCGGCTTTACAGTATTCAATGAAAATATCAAAATACTCATCATTATCAAAAATTCCGGTATCAAAAATTTCGTATTCAGGATCTTTTTTGCTCCGTCTTCCGTTTTCAAGCACCAACTCGTCATAAGGAAATTCATTGATAGGGTATTTGTACACCATCTTCATATAGCTATGGGTAGGTGTGTTATCCAGGTAATAGAAAATTTCTTTGATATCTTCACCATGATTTCCCTGCGGATTGCTCAACCCAAAAAATCGCTCCTTTACAATTTTATCTTTTTTATTCCAGAATGAAAAAGCAAAACAGAAAAGCTGTTTCACATCAGAGATCCCTGCAATACCTTCTTCGCCCCAGCGATAGGCATAGCTTTCGGCATTATGATGATTGGTAAAGTTCCATGCATTTCCGTTCGGGCTGTAATCTTCCCGTACATTGCCCCATTGCCGGTTGCTTACATAAGGTCCCCAGTTTTTCCATTTGGTATCTTGTAATCTTTCTTTTTCGGCAGTCATAGGTAGTCATTTTTCAATACGAAGTTAGTTTTTTTGTAAAGTAATTCCAATTTTTTCCATCTGAATAATTCTTAATATGCCTCTGAAATACTTGTATTTAAGGGCTTTTTAAAATATTAAAATATTTTTTTTTTGAAATTAAAAGAAAAGAACTACCTTTGCACCATTCGTTCATTCAAATATTGAAAATGTTATCAAGAAAGGTTGAGGGATTAGACCCGATGAAACCTTAGCAACCCTTTGTGCAAGCAAAGAAGGTGCTACGTTCTACCAAAATTATTTTGGACAGATAACTTACTGAAGTTCTTTTTCAGCCATTTCCTGTGGCATTTTCAATTGTATTAAAATAATAGAATTGAAAACAGAACTAAACTATATTAATCTTTCGTATCAGACAAATTCCCAAAAGGAATACCATATCCCGCTGAGCTATGAGCTTTTCGGGAAAGAACTCTTTACAGCTCCCATTATTTTGATCAATCATGCCCTCACCGGAAATTCAACAGTATCCGGCGAAAAAGGATGGTGGAAACAATTGGTAGGAGAAAATCAGATTGTTGATACCAATAAATATACAGTTCTGTGTTTCAATATTCCCGGAAACGGTTACGATCAGTTTTTAATTGAAGATTATGAAGACTTCACCCCTGCAGATATAGCCAATCTGTTTCTGAAAGGGCTGGAAGCTTTAAAGATCAAAAATATATATGCCATTATCGGAGGTTCTCTTGGGGGAGGAATCGCATGGGAAATGCTGGCAAAGCAGTCAAAGCTTGCTGAAATCTTTATCCCTATAGCCTGTGATTACAGAACCCATGATTGGCTTCACGCACAATGTCTGGTTCAGAAATTTTTATTGAATGATAAAGATGAACCTTTACAAAAAGCGAGAATTCATGCGATGTTATGCTACAGAACTCCACAATCGCTCAATGACAGATTTCAAAATACATATAATCAGGATAAACAGCGCCTGGAATCAGAAGACTGGTTGGTATACCATGGTAATGCTCTAAACGAAAGGTTTAGTTTAAAAGCTTACAAACTGATGAACCATCTGCTGATGAATATAAACGCTGATGAATCATCTCTGGAGGCAATAGGAGCACGAATGCACCTGATCTCCGTAGATACAGACTTATTCTTCCCTGCTTCTGAAATCCGAATGTGCTTTGAGAGTTTAAAGGAAAAAAACAAGACTGTTTCTTATCATGAGATCCGGTCAATACATGGGCATGATGCCTTCCTGATGGAATATCAACAATTAAATAATATCATAAAAAACATTTTATAAAGTAATGAAAAAGGCGAATGAAATAAAATTTTTAAAGAACAGATCAATCATCAAGTTTGAAGGAGAAGATTTCTTAGGAGAAATCGGTATTGATGGACGAATTTTTAAGGCACTGACGTTAGCAAGGATCAGTGTAGGGGTGATCTCCCAGCAGGCGGTAGAAAACGGTATCTCTATACTGGTACACGAAAATGATGCGGAAAAAGCGGTAGCTTGTCTTATTGATGAATTTGAAGAAGAAAGAAAATCAGGGAAAGTTTCCCAGATTTACAGTATCAACAACGTTTCTGTTATTGGTTTTGTAGCGGAAGATTTCAATAAAGTCTTTGCCGAACTGGCGAGAAATAATGTATTCCCGCTGCTTCTTAATCAGGTGGCAGGAGAAAACAGGGTTAATATTGTAGTCACTTCTTCACAGGATGAGAAAACCAGGAATATCATAGAATCTGAAATTTTCAAAAAACCTAAAACTGTTCATCTGGCCATTATAGGTCATGGAAATGTTGGAAAAACACTGATCGAACAGGTTCTGGAATCTTCAGAAGAGATTAAAAGACGTAAAAATATAGATCTGAAAGTAGTGGCAGTAGCCAATTCCAAAAAAATTGCGTTCAATAAAAAAGGATTTGAATCGAACTGGAGTGATGAGGTTTTAACAGCAAAGCATTCTTCCAATGTAGAAGAGTTGATCAATTTTTCCAATGAAAATCAACTGGAAAACCTGATCGTTGTAGACAATACGGCAAGCAAGGACTTCGTAAAGAACTACCATGCTTTGGCTGAGAATGGATTCGATCTCGTTTCTTCCAATAAAATTTTCAATACACTTCCTATTGAAGAGTATCGTAAACTAAGATATACATTAAACAAAAATAACAGACGTTACCTGTACGAAACCAATGTGGGGGCAGGGCTACCGTTAATTGATACCATCAAATTACTGCACCTTTCAGGAGAAAATATTACAAGGATCAAAGGAGTGTTCTCCGGAACACTGAGCTATGTTTTCAATAATTTCTCTTTGAGAGACGATAAATTTTCAACAATCATCAATGAAGCTTTGGAAAAGGGATATACAGAACCGGATCCAAGAGAAGATCTGTCAGGAAATGACGTGGCAAGAAAACTGCTGATCCTGGCCAGAGAATTGGATCTGATCAATGAATTTGAAGATATCAATATTCAGAATCTGGTTCCTGAAAGTTTATTATCAGTTTCAAAATCGGAATTCCTTACAAGATTAGGAGAGCTGGATGAAGAATACCAGAAAATAAAAGAAAGCCAGGAGCCGGGCCATGTGTTGAGATATGTAGGTGATTTACATGGTGACTTACAGAAAGACAAAGGCGAATTGGATGTAAAACTGATTTCTGTACCTGCCACTTCAGCTTTAGGACAGCTGAAAGGTTCAGATTCAATCTTTGAAATTTATACCGAAAGCTACGGTGAAAACCCGATCGTTATTATGGGAGCCGGAGCTGGAGCACAGGTAACGGCAAGAGGGGTATTCGGAGATATTTTAAGAGTAAGTGAAACAAAATAAATCAATTCATTGGTATATTGACAAATTAAAACTATATGGAAAATTTCGAAACATCAGCAATAAGAACCCAGACTGAAAGAACCCAGTTTGATGAACATTCCACTCCACTATATCTTACCTCAAGCTTTATTTTTCAGGATGCAGAAGATATGAGGGCAAGCTTTGCAGAAGAAAAACCTAAAAACCTGTACAGCCGTTTCTCTAATCCCAATGTAAGCGAATTCACAGAGAAAATTGCAAAAATGGAAGGCGCAGAAGCAGGATATGCATTTGCTACAGGAATGGCTGCCATTTATTCAACATTTGCAGCATTATTGAGTGCAGGAGATCATATCGTAAGCTGTCAGTCGGTTTTCGGATCTACTCACACGCTGTTCACCAAATATTTCCCCAAATGGAATATTGATACCACTTATTTCAAAGCTGAAGATGCAGAAAATGTTGAGCAGTATATTAAGCCCAATACGAAAATCCTGTATCTGGAAACCCCTACCAATCCTGCGATTGAAATTCTGGATCTTGAGTTTTTCGGGCAGATAGCCAGAAAACATAACCTGATCTTTATTGTAGACAACTGTTTTGCAACCCCTTATCTTCAGCAGCCGATCAAATATGGTGCGGATGTTGTTGTACATTCTGCAACGAAACTGATTGACGGACAGGGAAGAGTATTAGGAGGAATAGCAGTAGGAAAAGCAGACCTGATCAGAGAAATCTATCTTTTTGCAAGAAATACAGGACCTGCATTATCACCTTTTAACGCTTGGGTATTATCAAAAAGTCTGGAAACATTAGCAATCCGTGTAGAAAAGCACTGTGAAAATGCTCTGAAGGTTGCAGAATTTTTAGAAGCCCATCCAAACGTTGAACTGGTAAAATATCCATTCCTGAAATCCCACCCAAGCTATGAAGTAGCCAAAAAGCAGATGAAGCTGGGAGGAAATATTGTAGCCTTTGAAATAAAAGGAGGAATAGAAGGAGGTAGGAACTTCTTAGACAGGATACAAATGTGTTCATTGTCTGCGAACCTTGGCGATACAAGAACGATCGTTACCCATCCGGCCTCTACTACGCACTCTAAACTGTCAGACGAAGAAAGAAACGAAGTAGGAATTACAGCAGGATTAGTTCGCTGCTCAGTAGGTTTAGAAAACGTAGATGACATCATCGCAGACCTGAAGCAAGCTTTAGATTAATAAAAAAGCCCCAACGGGGCAATTTAACCCCACGACAGGACGAAGTCCTGTCATCCTCATCAACATAAGAGACATGACAAATATAGAATCACTAAACAAAGCCCTCAAAGAACGCATCCTCGTCCTGGACGGAGCCATGGGAACCATGCTGCAGCGATATAAGTTTGAAGAAGAAGATTACCGTGGTGATCGTTTCAAAGACTGGGAACATCCGGTGAAGGGAAACAATGATTTGCTTTCCCTTACCCAACCTCAGGCTATTGAAGAAGTTCATAAGAAATACCTGGAAGCGGGAGCAGATATCATTGAGACCAATACATTCTCCGGGACTACTATCGCCATGGCAGATTATCACATGGCAGATCTGGTCTATGAGCTGAACTATGAGTCTGCAAAAATCGCAAGAAAAGCATGTGATGAATACACAGCAAAGAATCCGGATAAACCAAGATTTGTTGCAGGATCCATTGGTCCTACCAACAGAACGGCAAGTTTAAGCCCGGATGTAAATGACCCGGGATACAGAGCCATTACTTTTGAAGAACTGAGAGTCGCTTACAAGCAACAGTGTGAAGCCTTATTAGACGGAGGTTCAGATATCCTGCTGGTAGAAACCATTTTTGATACCCTGAATGCCAAAGCCGCCTTGTTTGCCATTGATGAACTGCAGGAAGAAAGAGGAATTAAGATTCCGATCATGGTTTCCGGAACCATTACCGATGCCTCAGGGAGAACATTGAGCGGACAGACCGCTGAAGCCTTTCTGATCTCAGTTTCCCACCTGAATCTATTAAGCGTAGGCTTTAACTGTGCTTTAGGAGCAGATCAGCTGACCCCTTATCTGGAAACCCTGGCTCATAATTCGGAATTTTATGTTTCAGCTTACCCGAATGCAGGTTTACCCAATGCTTTCGGAAAATACGATGAAACTCCCGAAGATATGGCCAGACAGATTAAAGAATATGCAGAGAAAGGGCTGATCAATATTATCGGGGGATGTTGCGGTACCACACCTGAGCATATCAGGGCGATTGCAGATCTGGTGAAAGCTTATCCTCCAAGAAAATTGAAGGAATTCGTATGATCAGATAGATTTTTTTAATTAAAATCAAGAATGAAGGCTGGGTTATAAATATTATCTTTAAATAAACCACAAAAATTTAATATAATGGAAAAGCCGAGTTACTTAAAAGATTCTGACGATGCCAGATTGTTTAATGAACTGAGAAAGAAAGTGAACCAACGGGTAGAAGCAATTCCTGAAAACAGGGATATTTATATTAAAATAAAGGCGGTCATTCTGCCACTGATCTATCTCGGTTTATATTTTTTCGCAGTCTTTAATGCCGAAAAACATTGGCTGTATATACTCAGTTTTGTTCTGATGGGAATCTCTCTGGTTTTAATTTATTTAAATCTGATCCACGAAGCAGCCCATAACAACATCTTTAAAAGCAAAAGACTGAATGGAGCAGTGCTGCACATTTTTGATTTCGTAGGGGCCAACTCCTATATCTGGAAAAAAAGACATATTGCAAGCCATCATGCCTATCCGAATGTGGACGGATGGGATACCGATATAGAGCAGAGCGGTCTGCTTTTGATTGTCCCATGGATTAAGGCAAAAGGAATTCAGAAGTATCAGGATAAGTTCTTCTTTTTAGTATATCCTTTGTATTTGTTCAACTGGATGTTTATAAGAGACTTCAGAGACTTCTTTGATAAGGAAAGAGTGATTCTGAAGACGCAGGGGAAAATCCCGGTCATAGAAAAGGTAAAAATGATAAGCTATAAGCTGTTTTACTTTTTTTATCAGATTGTAATTCCTGTTGTGTTCTTTAAAGTATCAATAGGGCTGGCTTTGGGAGCCTGGTTTTTACAGGTTATTTCAGCAAGTATTTTTGCATTGTTTGTTTTACTGCCTCTGCATCCGCTTCCTGATAATGCCTTTCCAAAATTAAATAAAGACAACGGTCTTCCTTTCAGCTGGCTTCATCACCAGTTTGAAGTGACCAATGATTTAAAAGAAAATAACTGGTTGGTAAGAAATATATTGGGAAATTTTAATTTCCATGTTGCCCACCACCTGTTTCCGAACTACAGTTATATGTATTATAATGAGATCACAGAGGAAATTGAAGAATTTGCAAGAGAACATAATCTGGCTTATAAAAGATTTCCATTGATCACTGCTTTAAGTAAGCATAGGGATTTATTGAGGCAGAATGCCAATAATGCCTATTATATTTTAGAAGAATAAAATGAAATATTTAAGATTATCAGGCCTTGAGCCTCTTATCATAACGCCGGAAAGTAATTTCATCAATGTGGGTGAAAGAACTAATGTTGCCGGCTCCAAAAAATTTTTAAGACTCATCAAAGAAGAGAAATTCTCTGAAGCCCTGGATATTGCCCGCCATCAGGTAGAAGGTGGGGCACAGATTCTGGATGTCAATTTCGATGATGGGCTGATCGATGGAAAAGCATCGATGATCAAATTCCTGAACTTAATAGCCTCTGAGCCGGATATTGCAAGAATCCCGATCATGGTAGACTCTTCCAAATGGGAAATTCTGGAAGCAGGTCTTCAGGTAGCACAAGGGAAATGTGTGGTAAACTCTATCAGCTTAAAAGAAGGGGAAGAAGAATTTATCAAACATGCCAAAGCCATCAAAAGATATGGTGCTGCAGTGATTGTAATGGCATTTGATGAGGTAGGGCAGGCCGACAATCTTGAACGTAGAATTGAAATTTCAAAACGGTCTTATGATATTTTAGTGAACCAGATCGGTTTTCCGGCTGAAGATATTATTTTCGACTTAAATATTTTCCCGGTAGCTACAGGAATGGATGAGCACAGAAGAAATGCCATTGATTTTATCGAAGCAACACGCTGGGTGAGACAAAATCTGCCTTATGCATCCGTAAGTGGAGGCGTAAGCAACGTTTCCTTCTCATTCCGGGGAAATGATACCGTAAGAGAAGCCATGCATTCCGTATTTCTTTATCACGCCATTCAGGCAGGTATGAACATCGGTATTGTAAATCCTGCCATGCTGGAAGTTTATGACGAGATCAATAAAGAATTGCTGGAACTTGTAGAAGATGTAATCCTTGACAGGAGAGAAGATGCTACAGAAAGACTTCTGGATTATTCCGAAAAACATAAATCTGTAAAAAAGGAAAAAACTGAAGACTTAGAATGGAGAAATAATTCATTGCAGGAAAGAATTACCTATGCTTTGGTAAAGGGAATTGACCGCTTTATTGAAGAAGATGTAGAAGAAGCGAGACAATTGGCGGAAAGACCACTTCATGTAATTGAAATTAACCTGATGACAGGAATGGGAGTGGTGGGAGATTTATTCGGAAGTGGAAAGATGTTCCTGCCACAGGTAGTGAAATCTGCAAGGGTCATGAAAAAGGCAGTAGCTTATTTACAGCCGTTCATTGAAGCAGAAAAAGATGGTTCGAAACCTGCCAATGGAAAAATCTTAATGGCTACAGTAAAAGGCGATGTTCATGATATAGGAAAGAATATTGTGAGCGTAGTACTGGGTTGTAATAATTATGAAATCGTTGACCTCGGGGTAATGGTTCCTGCCGAAAAGATTATTCAGACAGCCATTGCTGAAAAAGTAGATGTCATAGGATTAAGCGGTCTGATTACGCCAAGTCTGGATGAAATGGTGTATATCGCCTCAGAATTAGAAAGACAGAATTTGGATTTTCCGCTACTGATTGGTGGTGCTACAACTTCAAAAGCACATACCGCCGTGAAAATCGATTTGAAATACAAAAATGCAGTCGTTCATGTTAATGATGCTTCAAGAGCCGTCAATGTGGTAAGCTCATTATTGGGAGACAGAAATAAAGAATATGTTTCCGATCTTAAAAACGATTATTCAGATTTCAGAGAGAAGTTTCTGAGCAGACAGGTAGATAAAGATTATGCTTCCATTGAAGAAGCAAGGGAGAACCATTTTAAAATAGACTGGGAGAATGAAGAAATTTTTACACCGAACAATTTAGGTGTAAGAGTAATTGAAAATCAGGATCTGAATGAACTGTTGCCTTTTATCGACTGGTCGCCATTTTTCAGAAGCTGGGATCTTCATGGAAAATATCCCAATATCCTGGAAGATGAGGTGGTAGGAGTACAGGCCAAAGAATTATTCAAAGACGCGCAGGTTATCCTGAAAAGAATCCTGGATGAAAAATTATTAACAGCAAAAGCCGTCTTTGGAATTTTCAAAGCCAATTCCAATGAAACCGATGATATCATCATTTTTGATGAAAACAATAATGAGCAGGCAAAATTCTTAACACTAAGACAGCAGGCCCAAAGATCAAAAGGAAAAGATTATCTGGCCTTAAGTGACTTTATTGCGCCGCAAAGTTCAGGTAAAACTGATTATATGGGGGCTTTCTGTGTCACTACAGGTTTCGGAACCGATGAACTTGCTGCCGAATATGAAAAAGCGAATGATGATTACAACGCCATCATGGTAAAAGCTCTTGCAGACCGTTTTGCAGAAGCCTATGCAGAATTTTTACATAAAAAAGTAAGGACAGAATATTGGGGCTACGCTGTACAGGAAGAATTGAGCAACGAAGAACTCATCGCAGAAAAATATAAAGGTATACGTCCTGCTCCGGGATATCCGGCTTGCCCTGATCACCTGGAAAAGAAAACAATCTGGGATCTTTTAAAAGCGGAAGAAAATACAGGCGTTTTCCTTACAGAAAGCTTAGCCATGTTCCCGACAGCCTCCGTTTCAGGATACTATTTCGGAAGCCCGCATGCCCGGTATTTCGGATTAGGAAAAATTACAGAAGACCAGCTTAAGGATTATGCGGCAAGAAGAGGCTGTAGCATCCAGGAAGCTAGAAAATGGTTGTCACCCAATTTAGCAGATTAGAATCAATATATGAAGACTATAACCGAAAAGCTGCCTGTAGCTCTGAATATTCTCAGTATCATTATTCTGACGGTCCTGTTGTATCAAAACGCAGGTTTTTTACTGAGCAGATCTTTTGATGAATCAGTTTACAACTCAGACTATTTTATCAACTATACTTCCGGTTTTATTAAAAGAGGGCTGGATGGCCAGCTTATTTTTATTATTACAAAACTGACAGGCTTTTCTCCTGTCGATATTTTACGGGTTTTGTATAGTACCTTTTTTATATTGCTGTCAGGGATAGTTGGGCATATTTTGTATAGGTCTAAAATATCACTCTTTTATATTCTTTCCCCGTTTTTATTTCTGTTTCCTTTTGTTTACTTTACATTATATCATATTTCAAAGGATATGGAAGTACTCATTATTTCCTATATAGTACTGTTTATCTTTGTCAATGGAAAATCTAAATGGTTGCTCAATGTATTTTTATCATTAGGGATACTGGTGCATGAATCAATATTTATTTTTCTTTTTTTTCCACTTATATTTATTCAGCTGTTTTACATCGGAAAGGGAAGTGTATTACGGAAACTTTCAGATCTTGGAGTAACATTAGCCCCTTCTATTATAGTGTTCTTACTGATGTTTCTGAAGTTTAACGGGTTATCAAACAATATTCAGATTATTTATGACTCATGGAAGCCTTACAGTCCTTATCTGCAAAATGTAAAATTTAACACAGGATTATTTGACGGGCGGCCAAGATTGATTTCAGATATAGTAAAAGAGCCTTATAATATGATTGGTTTAGGTTTACTTATTGGGATCAACTTTTTATTTACGACAGCAGGAGCATATATATATTATAAAAAGAATTTTCCGGTATTGTTGGCAATATCGCTATTGCAGATTATTCCCATCGTACTTCTTTGTGCGGTAGCTTCAGATTTTGGAAGATGGTTCTTTTTGGCCAATACCATTCTGTTGTTTACGATGTTTTTACTTAGGCATAAGGCCTCAACTGCAGCCTTGAGTCTGAAGATTGAAAATTGGATTTTTAAAATATATAATGCCACTTCATTGCCGGTTGTTTTTGGCCTGTATGCATTAGGAGGCATGCCTTATTTAGGCTTTAATATTTACAGATATTTCTACTCAAACCCATTTAAAATAATTCTTGATTGGCTTTAATAGCATAGCAAAACATAGGAATTTAAAATATAAAATTTAATAAATGAAAATAACTGATCATATAAAAAACGCAAATGGAAAAACTTTGTTCTCCTTAGAAGTTGTTCCACCCCAAAAAGGAATTGGTATTGAAGACCTGTATACGAACATTGATCCGTTAATGGAGTTCAGGCCACCATTCATTGATGTGACCACTTCAAGGGAAGAATACATCTATTTAGATAAAGGAAATGGTCTTATGGAGCGCCGCATCACAAGAATGCGCCCCGGAACACTGGGAATATGTGCGGCCATTCAGCATAAATATAATGTAGATACCGTTCCCCACTTATTGTGCGGAGGTTTTACCAAAGAAGAAACCGAATACCTTCTTGTAGACTGTATGTACCTCGGAATTGACAATGTAATGGCCTTAAGAGGTGATGCCATGAAAGGACATCAGTATTTTGAGCCTACTCAGGGGGGACATGCCAGTGCCATGGATCTTGTGAATCAGATCAACAATCTGGGAAGAGGAAAATATCTTCATAATGAGGAACAGGTTTGTGATGAACATAATAAATTCTGTATCGGGGTAGCAGGTTATCCTGAAAAGCATATGGAAGCCCCTTCCATGAATTACGATCTGAAATGGCTGAAACAAAAAGTGGATGCCGGAGCAGATTATATCGTAACTCAAATGTTCTTTGACAATAAAAAGTACATTGAATTCGTTCAGAAAGCAAGAGAAATGGGAATTACCGTTCCTATTATCCCCGGAATAAAGCCGATTGCCACTAAAAAGCACTTGAAAATTCTGCCACAGGTATTCAAAATAGACCTTCCGGAAGAGCTGATCAGTGAAGTGGAAAATGCAAAAAATAACGAAGCCGTAAAGCAGATCGGGATAGAGTGGGCGATTGCCCAATGCAAGGAGCTTTTAGATTTCGGAGTTCCTGTATTGCATTTCTATTCAATGGGGAAAAGCGATAACATAAAAAAAGTAGCCGGTGAGCTATTCTAATAAAAGTACCAAAAATGAAGGAACCCCTGTGAATAGTCACAGGGGTTTATTTTTATCCGTTCATGAAGCTTACCAGTTTGATGAGGTCTTCTTCTTTATTGAATTTAATATTATTCGATTTTACAAAAGTTTCCAGAGATTCTTTTTTCGCAGGGAATAATTCCAGGATATCTTTTAATTTTTTAGGTTTCTTGATAAAGCCTTTCTCAGTTTTGATATAATAAACAGGATCTAACGTTTTAAAGAAAGCAGCTTTATCTGAGGCATAAGAGTTGGACGCCGGTACAGCATCATTAAATTTGGTCTTTACCTTTTTATAAAGTTTATTCTGTCCATTGGCAATTTCAAAAAAATAACCGTCCAGGTCATCATTAGTCTGAAGCAATACAATCGTATTTTTAGGAGAAGCCACTTCAATTCTGGAGTATTGTTCTTCTTTTGGTAAAACCCATGGCTTTCCATCCTTCTGGAACTCTATTTCATCCTTGTAACTGTTGTATCTTACGGGAATCTTATCAAAGTTTTCCGCTACTTTAGCAGAACGGAATTCAGTACTGTAATAAGGTGATCCAATGATTTCATCATATTTTAAAGCCCTTCCTGAGTTTTCAGATTTTACTCCGAATACCGCGTGATCTCCTCCAAGGTTGTTTACGGAAAGCGTACTTGAATAACTGGCCTGGTAACTGCCCGGTGTTAAATTTTGTGCGTAAGTGATACTGAAAGACACCAATAAGGCGCCCATAATTACTTTTCTCATTTTTGATGGTTTTATTTAAGTTTATTCAAAGTTATTTTCAAAAATACAAATATTATCCTTTAAATGTAATTAAATGTGATATTTAAGGCAAAAAAGGAGTCAAAATTACAAAAAAGGATGTCTTTCAAACACTTTATTCCTGTCAAACAGATACCGGTAGGTTGCCAGTTTTCTTGTAACCGTTGTATCAAGAGTCTCAGCAATTTTGATCATTTTAGGATTGAAGTCGCCAATCCATTGAAGTTCAGTGATTTTGAAGTCCGTATGTTTTCTCAGGTGTTGAGTGCCTTCCCAGATCATATATCCGTCGATTCCCTTCTTTTGCCATTCAGGAACCACACCGAAAACGAGGCCAACCATTTTTTCGTTCTTTTTAAACTGTTTCAGGAACCAGAAGACAAGCTTTTCAAACAGTCCGAATTTCCCATTCAGATATTTAAACCACTGGTTCAGGTCCGGAATATTGATCCACATGGCAATGGGAGTCTCATTTTCATACACAAACCATGAAATATGTTCATTAATGATGGGTTTCATTTTGTTAAACATTTTCAGGACTTTCGCTTCTTCCAGCTGTTTTCCTTCTCCATGGGCCGCCCACGCTTTATTATAGATTTCTGTAAAGTCTCTGGCAAACTTTTCGAGATTATTTTTCTTCATTGGTTGTGCAGAAATAGCGGGATTTCGTTTATTCCTTTCATAGGCAATGGTAAAAATCCTGGAAACTTCCGCAAAAATCGGTCTTGTAAAGCAAAGCTGCTCAAAGTAGATCTGAAAACCATAATTTTCAAAAAGTTCCCTGTAATACGGGAAATTGTAGTTCATTCCAAATAATGGCTCTATAAAACCATCAGTCAGAAGCCCCCAGAATTTATCCCTTTCCCCGAAATTGATAGGGCCATCCATCGCTTCCATTCCCTTTTTCTGAAGCCATTCCTTACAATGATCGAAAATAAAATCAGCTGCCTGCTGATCATTAATACAGTCAAAAAAACCAATGCCTCCGGTAGGTTGCTTTTGCTCATAACAGTTATTGATAAAAACAGCCACCTTGCCAATGGTTTTGTGACCTTTTTTAAACAGAAATCTCTTGCATTCCCCATTTTTAAAGAACTTATTCTTGTTAGGATCGAAAATTTCTTCAATATTTTGATCCAGAGGACGAATATAATTTTTGTCGTGTTGATAAAGTTGTGCCGGAAATTCCAGAAATTCCTTTTTTTGGTCTTTGCTTTGTACTTCTTCGACAATAATCATAGGCTTTTTAATCAGAGTAGGTTATAAAAGATAATGTTTTCGTCCCAATTGAATATAGAGGAACAGATATTATCCGTATTTTTGCTGCAAATTAAATAAAAATGGTTGATTTTACTGATAACGACGATGATATTTTCACTGGAAAAGAACATACGCCTATAAGGAAAGATGCTTTTGATAAATCGCCACAGGAAAAAATAGAAAAGATTACTGAGCTTTTCGGGGAGATTATGGAAACACTGGGACTGGATATGACGGATGATTCCCTGAAAGATTCTCCAAAGCGTGTTGCCAAAATGTATGTCAATGAAATTTTCGGAGGACTTCTTCCGGAAAACAAACCGGGTATCTCAACTTTTTCCAATAAATACAAATACCGCCAGATGCTTGTGGAAAAAGATATCACGGTATATTCTTTCTGCGAACATCACTTTTTACCCATCATAGGAAGAGCACATGTTGCCTACATCTCCAACGGAGAAGTAATCGGGCTTTCAAAAATTAACAGGATTGTTGATTACTATGCCAAAAGACCACAGGTTCAGGAAAGATTGACCATGCAGGTTGTAGATGCTTTAAAAGAAGCTTTGGGAACAAAGGACGTAGCATGTATCATCGATGCAAAGCACCTTTGTGTCAACTGCAGAGGAATTAAAGATACGGCAAGTTCCACCATTACAGCAGAATTGAGTGGGATCTTCAGAACAAACCCTATTACAAGACAGGAATTCTTACATTATGTAGGAAGCCATGCAAAACTGGATTATTAATTATGGAATACCAAATCCTTAAAAATATTATTGACGCTGAGCTTCTTAGATTTCAGAATATTTCTGAAGAAGAATGGACGTATAAATCTGCACCGGAGAAATGGTCCAGAAAAGAAATAATTGGTCATCTTTGTGACAGTGCTTTTACAAATATCCGTAGATTTGTAGTCACTCAATATAAAGAGAACGAGAATATCGTATACGATCAGAATATCTGGGTAAAGGCTCAGAACTATCAGAATGTTCCCACTGCAGAGCTTATTGCCCTTTGGAAAGCATTGAATTATCAGATTGTTCATGTCGTAGAAAATATTCCTGATGAAGCATTGCAAAGAACTTGTGATACCACCAAAACAGAACCTCAGAGGTTTACATTGGAATACATCATCAACGATTATGTAGATCATTTGCAGCATCATTTAAAAGCGATTTGATTATGATAAAATTTAAAAAGGTTTCATATAAAATTTTTATCACAACGATTATTTGTTGTGACAGATTTTTATTTTAACTAATTTTTGAATCTTAAAACTATTGAATCTTTTAATAAAAAATAAATGCAACTAAAAATATACAACTCGCTTACGGCGGAAAAAGAAATATTCAAACCCATCCTGGAAGGAAATGTAGGAATGTATGTCTGCGGACCTACAGTATACAGTAATGTACACCTGGGAAATGTAAGAACTTTCCTTTCCTTCGATTTTATTTACCGTACCCTAATGCATTTGGGGTATAAAGTAAGATATGTAAGAAATATTACCGATGCCGGGCACCTTACTGATGACGGAGATGTAAATAACGACAGATTCGTTAAGCAAACCCGTCTGGAAAAGCTGGAGCCCATGGAAATTGTACAGAAATATACAGTGGATTTCCACAAAGTTCTGGATATGTTTAATCTTCTTCCTCCGAATATTGAGCCTACGGCTACCGGTCACATTGTTGAACAGATTGAGCTTACTCAGAAATTAATAGACACAGGCTTTGCTTACGAAAGCAATGGCTCCGTATATTTCGATGTACTGGAATATAACAAAAGAGGGCTGAACTATGGTGAATTGTCAAAACGTAATATAGAAGAGCTTTTTGCCAATACCCGTGATCTTGACGGACAGGGAGAAAAGAAAAATCCACAGGATTTTGCCCTTTGGAAAAAAGCATCTCCTGCTCACATTATGAGATGGAACTCTCCTTGGGGAGAAGGTTTCCCGGGATGGCACCTTGAGTGTACTGCAATGAGTACTAAATATTTAGGTGAAACTTTTGACATCCATGGAGGAGGAATGGACCTGAAATTCCCCCACCACGAATGTGAAATTGCCCAGGGGAAAGCTTGCAATGGCGCAGCTCCGGTACATTACTGGATGCACGCCAATATGCTGACGATGAACTCCCAGCGTATGAGTAAATCTACAGGGAACTATATCCTTCCGATGCAGCTGGTTACAGGAGATAACGACTTCTTTGAGAAACCTTTTCACCCTTCAATTGTACGTTTCTGCTTCCTGCAGGCACATTACAGAAGTGTTCTGGATATTTCCAACGATGCCATGATTGCCAGTGAAAAAGGATTTATCAGATTGATGGAGGCTGTAAAAGTGTTGAATTCCATTACCCCTGATGATACAAAACAGTCTGGTTTTAGCCTTACAGAATGGAAGAACAAATGTTATGATGCCCTGACGGATGATTTCAACTCTCCAATTCTGATCGCTCATTTATTTGAAGCTGTAAAATATATCTTTGCCTTAAACGATGGTAAAGAAACCATTTCAACAGCAGACCTTGAAGACTTAAAGTCAACATTGAATGCTTTTATCTTTGATGTATTGGGACTACAGACAGTAGAGGAAAACAATAATGAAAAGCTTGATCAGACGTTGAAAGTACTGATCGAATTAAGAAATCAGGCGAGAAAATCCAAAAACTTTGAACTTTCAGACCAGATCAGAGATAAACTGCTTGCTGAAGGAATCGAATTAAAAGACGGAAGAGACGGAACATCCTATGTTCTGAATTAAAATAAATATACTTCGTTTTAAAGTCATTCCGTAGGAGTCCGCTTAATCAGCATTCTTACGGAATGTTTTTTTTATAACTATTCTTTTCATGTTCTCTATCTAGCGGACCTATACATGCAGAATACCAAATTGGCAAATCCTCAACCCTGTTCACTCAATCTTTCATATTCTCAAACTCTCTGATTTTTTCAGGAGCTTTATCCTGCTATCCACTCATACTCCTCACGCCTTTCGCTTCCAGGCATCAATCCGGCAGCTTTCCAGCCTATGCTGCGGGGTAACCGTTTCTATCAGGGCTAGGGGAGGAAGCGTTGTCATAAGTAATAAGTAATAAGTAATAAGTAATAAGTAATAAGTAATAAGTAATAAGGCGTACAATATTCAATAGGATTTAGCCCGTTCTCATCAAAAAGAATAAATTCCATTGGCTTTAGCCCAAACTTAAAAACACAAATCACCACACGCAAAGTATATCCACTCCCTTTGCCATGCCGCAGGCATCCCAACCCAGTTTTCACATAAACAAAAACTAATATAATATATAGCACTTCCGCAGTTATCTCTCATTACCCATTACCCATTACTCATTACTAATTACTCATCTTATATACCACTTCAGCCCCTTATTTTCCCTCCAGCTCTCTCCCTCTCTCACCCTCCCACCCCTTCCTCAAACATTTGTTTAAAATTTTT
>NZ_MAYG01000013.1 GCF_001684965.1 Chryseobacterium arthrosphaerae
TGACAAACCCCTGCAGGCTGAATTATTGGCAATTCTCGAGGAAGACCAAAAATACAGAATGCAAATGGACGAAACCCAGAAAAAATTTGGTCCGCAATCTAAAGAAATGAATGATCTTTGGAAAATAACAATGCAGAAAGACTCACTTAACTTAATAAAAGTAAAAAAAATATTAGATGAGCAAGGCTGGGTTGGTAAAGAGAAAGTAGGCGCACAAGCCAACAGTGCATTATTTCTTGTCATTCAACATTCAGATCTTGAAACGCAGAAAAAATATCTCCCAATGATGAAAGAAGCTGTCACAAAAGGAAATGCAAGTGCCGGTTCTTTAGCTTTGTTAATTGACAGAATAGAAATCCGGGAAGGCAGAAAACAAATATACGGAAGCCAGATAGGAATCAATCAAAGTAATAATACTTACTATGTTTTACCTTTACTAGATCCTG
>NZ_MAYG01000014.1 GCF_001684965.1 Chryseobacterium arthrosphaerae
CGGCAATGGCTGTGGTGGTGGGTGTGCTGGCTGGTGTGCTGTCTGTGGTGTTTGTGTATTTGCCGGTGTGGAGGTTGAGGAGGTGGATGTGTAGGAGGGCGGGAGCAAGCGTTTTAAATATCAATCAATAAAACTTCTTAAAAAATTAAAGACGTTTTACCAATATAATATAATTTGTAGATACATAAAGGTTTCCCGTTTGTTTTATACCACAATTTTGTCTAAATTAATCCCCTCTTATTTTAGACAATAACACATGAAAATTAATAAACTCGAACCTCAGAAAGCACTTAACCCTGCATACAAAAAATTTAAACCATTAAGAGGAGATATTGATGATTTTTCAACAAAACTTCAAGAATGTATTAATGCTATCAATTTAGTTGACAGTAGAAATGAGAGTGAGGAGCATTTAAAATCTCCAATATCAAGATTTCTTTCATC
>NZ_MAYG01000015.1 GCF_001684965.1 Chryseobacterium arthrosphaerae
AAGATCATTTGGTTTTGCTCCGTTTCTTTTTACTATATTTTCTTCGTTTTCTATTCCTATAGCAGTAATACTCATCACCAATCCTGAATTGGAACTTGTGGTATCCCCTCCTATCAGATCCACTTTGTATCTTGCACAAGCAGCCTGAATTCCTGAATACATCTCCTCCAACGCTTCCACCGGAAAACGGTTGGATACAGCAAGCGAAACCAGAATCTGCGTAGGAGTTGCATTCATAGCAGCAATATCGCTTAGATTCACCACCACTGCTTTATATCCCAAATGTTTTAAAGGAACATAGCCCAGATTAAAATGTACGCCTTCTGCCAGTACATCTGTCGTAAGAACTACTTTTTTGTTGTCCGGATTAATGACTGCCGCATCATCTCCTACCCCAAGCTCTGAAGATTCATTGGATAGCGGAAAATGTTCCG
>NZ_MAYG01000016.1 GCF_001684965.1 Chryseobacterium arthrosphaerae
GAAGCGTCTTCTGAACCTGCGCGATTTTCTCTTTTACATTTTTAATCACCTGGTTACTGATTTCACCCTTAAGCATCATAACGACCGCTCCTGAGACTTCTCCTTCATCATTAAAGGTCATGGCTCCGTATCGGGTCGCAAAACCCGGCTTTACTTCTGCAATATCTCTTATAGACAGCGGGACATCGTTTGTTTTTGTAGCAATAGAAATATTTTTAATTTCTTCAATGTTTCCGACCAAACCTTCACTTCTAATGTATAAAACCGTAGGCCCCTTTTCAATATAAGCACCTCCTGTATTTTGATTATTAGCTTGTAGCGCATCGAAAACATCATTAATGGTAATTCCATAAGCATTCAACCTATCCGGATTGACTGCAATCTCATATTGTTTTAGCTTTCCTCCAAAGCTACTGACTTCTGCAACCCCTT
>NZ_MAYG01000017.1 GCF_001684965.1 Chryseobacterium arthrosphaerae
AAAGAAGAATATTATGCGTCCAACATCACCCGAAGTTTTGAAGAAACATTTGATTCTTATGTTCAGAAAAATCCTTCAAAATGGGATCTTGGAGCCAATATTCCTACACTGGGAGCTGTAAGAGGAAAGATCAAATTATTCAGAAGATTCTCTTCGGGAACAACCAAAGGAATCAATGCTTCACCATGGGCAGACAATACAACTTTTGACATCAACAATTCCGGAGTACAACTTAAGGTTCAGGATTATTATAAGGTAACGAACAATGATGATAAATGGAACGGAATTTCCAGTCTTCTTAATGAAGCTAAAACTGATACGAACGGCAAACTTTTCGTGAATTTCACCAGTGGTTACAAGCCTGGAATTTTCGGTATTCCAAGTATTCCTACAGTATCCAACAATATTAATCCTAGACTTAAAACATTCTT
>NZ_MAYG01000018.1 GCF_001684965.1 Chryseobacterium arthrosphaerae
GATTCATGAGTCTGTCTTTTGGCATTCTGGGTGAAAAGTTCTCCTGCGGATTTTGTTCTGTAACCTGCTTTTCTAGCTCTGTCATAACGAGCGTCTAAATCATATCTTGTACTTCCCATGACTATAATGTTTTTCCAAATAAATATTCAAATCTTTTCCGGGTTACTTCAAGCTGAATATTCAGATTTCTGATTGTTAATGATAATTCCATGTCTTTCTGAACAAATTCTTCGGGATTGAAATCCACAAAAGTCAGACTGTTCCTGTCCAAAGGACTGATATCAATAAGCCCTTCCTGTTCACGCTCAAGTCTTTTGATTTTTAATTCAATGTCTTCAACTCTGCGTCTATAGATCAATTCGGAATCTGCTCCGATGATCCTTGCCCGGTCTTCTCTGATCTGATCATTATTTCTCTGTAATGATTCAATA
>NZ_MAYG01000019.1 GCF_001684965.1 Chryseobacterium arthrosphaerae
ATTTCTGATGAACCTTTCGCCACTTCAACTTTTTCAAAATTCATTTTCTTCCCCTGTTCTTTCGCGTGATTTCCAGCTTCCTGTTCATTTTTGTGACCGTGTTCAGCTTCTCCTTCATCATGTCCATGTCCATGATCATCATCTGCCTTCTCTAGAGCTTCATGCTCCTCAGCTTTTTTGTCTGTCTGTACAAATACATAGAACTTACCGTCAGCCTCTACAATTGCCTCATCGGGAACTGCAGGCGTTGTCGCACTCTCAAGATTAATTACACCTGTGATATTCATTCCGTCGATCAACCCCACTTTATTTCCTGTAACATTGGCATGAACAGAAATGGTCTTGCTTTCATTTTCAAAAGAAGAACCAATACTATAAACTTTTGCATTATAAAGCATTTCAGGGTTATTGGTCAGCTTAAACTGTACA
>NZ_MAYG01000020.1 GCF_001684965.1 Chryseobacterium arthrosphaerae
ATCTTGTCCAGTACAAAAGGCAGTTCCATTTTAGAATACTGTGCCTTTCCGGTTGCTGCATCATAAGTACCTTTTTTAAAATGAAGAACAGTACCTTCTGTTTTTTCAACTTCAAGACCTTTCATTTTCAGTTCCTTTTTCAGCTGCTTTTCAGTAAGATCCTTCGCAAGTACTTTATCATACTTTTTTTCATTCTTCAGAAAATCTGTGTCTCTGTACACCAGAAGTATTCCGCTTAATGCATACACTGCCATAATACCTGCAAGGAAATATCCAAGATAGCGGTGTGTGATTCTCATGAAAGTTCTCGTGTCCTTAATCTTATCCATATCGTTTTTGTTTTGTTTTTTAAAATTTCAAAAGTGGAAACTGCAACAAATGCAATTTCCACTTTTAGTGTTGAAGTAGGTATATACTTGTTTTTTACAG
>NZ_MAYG01000021.1 GCF_001684965.1 Chryseobacterium arthrosphaerae
GTCTTTCGGTGAGCGGGTTTCTCGCCCGCTTTATCGTTACTTATGCCTACATTTTCTTTTCTATACGCTCCACAATACCTCACAGTACTGCTTCTAAGCAAATAGAATGCTCTCCTACCAGATGTATTCGAAAATACAAATCCATAGCTTCGGTAATATGTTTATGCCCGATTATTATCCATGCCGGACCGCTCGACTAGTGAGCTGTTACGCACTCTTTAAATGAATGGCTGCTTCCAAGCCAACATCCTAGCTGT
>NZ_MAYG01000022.1 GCF_001684965.1 Chryseobacterium arthrosphaerae
TTAAGGTTACTTAAAAAACTTTAAAATTTTCTTCAGAAACATTTGGTCAAATCAAAATAAAGTTTTACTTTTGCACTCGCAAATACGGAGCGACACTGACAGAAAAGATTGCTACGTTAAAAAGCGGGAGACATAAAGATCATTGACATACAATATAACAACCAAGTAAGGAAAAACTAAAGCGTTAAAAACTTTGAGTGAGTCAGACAAACATACAATGGAGAGTTTGATCCTGGCTCAGGATGAACGCTAGCG
>NZ_MAYG01000023.1:300000-400016 GCF_001684965.1 Chryseobacterium arthrosphaerae
ATCTTTATTGATAAATATTATAAGGATTCAAAACCAATGCAGTACTCGTTTTTAAAAGCCGGATTGAAACTTCGGCATCAGATTGAAAAGATCAGATTGAAGTAACCACTTTTTCTACAGGTAACCTCTTCCTTTTTTTAAAATTAAATCAGAAGTATAGTACAATAAAAAAGCAACTCAGTGTGAGTTGCTTTTTTGTATATAAGATATTGATCTTCTTATTTTGCAGGGGCTGCCGGAGTGGATACCGGAGCGGTAGTTGTTGTAGAAGAAGCCGGAGCCGATTTTTTAGCCGGAGCTTCTTTCTTGGCAGGTTGTTGCTGAGTTGCAGCGGCCTGTGAAGGTTTTCCTGTAATAACAACGCTTAAAAGGATAAGAACGATGATAGTTCCGCCCAGAGTCCATGTTGCTTTTTCCATGAAGTCATTGGTTCTCTGTACCCCGAACTGTGCAGAAGATGCACCTCCGAAAGTACTGGAAAGACCTCCTCCTTTTGGATTTTGAGCCATAACGATAATTACCAATAAGACACTGGCAATCATAACAAGAACCATCAATAGTGTAAATATAGTATCCATTAATTCTGATATCTTTTTGAATGGGCAAATTTAATCTTTTTTTACTGAACGGCAAAAAAAGATGTCGCCAAATGTTGATAAAAATAAAAACGGCAACATTTGTTACCGTTTTTTCTATAAAAATACGATGTTGTTATTTAAAATCAGCATCCGTAGCTTTATTCACTTCATAGGATTTTACCTTCATAGTCATGTCCATTCCCATTTGGCTTACAGAGATGGTGTAAGGCATTTTCACCCCGTTTACCTCTTTGTAATCAGAGAATGTTGTAGGGATGATCATTTCCTGTCCCTGTGCCTTTACTTTCTTGGTTTCTCCGGTCTTCAATCCGGTAGCTACGCTGTAGTAATAGGTTGTATCACCTCCTTTAATTACATATGAGTCTTCTCCATTGATTTTCTCAATTCCTCCCAGTTTATAATCAGCAGATTTTGCGAAGCTCAATTCTTCAAACAGCTCAGGCGTCTTTTGTTTTTCAGCAATTTGCTCAGGGGTAATGTCTATTTTTTTACCCATTTGCTCAGAATAACCTGTTTTTCCGTCAAATACCTGCTTCTGCATTACCTGGCCCATTGCTGTTACGGTGGTCACTTCCTTTCCGCCTTGTGCCTTAATGGTTTTAAAATCAATATTCTGCCCCTGCATCGACATGGAAGCATTCATGGTGTAAGAAGAAATTTTAGCTACATTGGCTTTTCCTCCGATAGCACTGATGTATTTATCAACTACCGTTGAAACTGTTACGTTGGCATCAACTTTTTGTACAGTTGGTTTAGCTACAGGGTTGGCTTCTTTATCGAAATATTTTACCGGGTATCCCAATTTCTCTAATCCTTCAGCAATATCTGATGCTTTACCAGCAATAAAAATTCTGCTCTGATTAGGAAGTATGGTTGCTTTCACCGCATTAGACACGTCAGCAGCTGTAACCTTGTCAATAGACTTCAGATAATTGGTGTAAAAGTCTGACGGAAGGTCCTGAACTTTTTGATTCAATGCAAATCTTGCAATCGTTTCAGGCTTCTCCAGAGACATGATGAAGGCCCCTTTCAGTTTGGCTTTGGCATTGGCAAGCTCATCAGGCTTTACCGTTGAAATGGCATTAAGTTCGTTCATCATTTCCTTTACAGCCTTATCCGTCACTTCATTTCTTACGCTGGTTTCAGCTGTAAATTCAGGAGAATATTTACTGGTACTCATCCTGGAATAAGCTCCATAAGTAAAACCGTTCTTTTCTCTGAGATTCATGAAAAGTCTGGCTTCACCACCGCCTCCTAAAATATAATTGGCCATGGTAGCAGAGAAGTAGTTCGGATCTTTCATTTTAAGATTGTTGAGGTTGCTTACAGAAAGTACAGACTGTACTGCTGAAGGTACATCAACTACATTAATCTCAGTTTTAGCAGGATTGGATGCCGGTTCTAAGGCTGCAAACTTTGTATTTGATTTTTTCCATCCTCCAAAAGCCTTCTCAATCAATGGTTTTATCTGATCGTATTTTACATCCCCTACAATCACCAGGTAAGCATTATCCGGAGCGTAGTATTTATTATAAACATTCTGAACGTCTGCCAACTGGATCTTGTTGATAGATTCTACTGTTTCAAATTCTCCTCTTGAAGTATTTTTTCCGTACATCAGGGCATTAGAAACCCTTTCAGCAATGGAAGATGCATTTTTTTCGTCAGCTTTCAGGCCTTCAATGATTCTTTCTTTAGCATTCTGAACTTCTTCAGCAGAGAATTTTGGGTTGATAATAGCATCAGCCATCAGTCCCAGTACTTCAGGAAAATATTTTGAAAGGGAATTGGATGACGCTCCATTAGAAGAGAAGTTGATATTAGCACCTAGAAAGTCAATTTTCTTATTGAATTCATCCTTGTTCAGGTTGGTTGTTCCGTTGTCAAGCTGCTCGGCCATAAGTGAGCTTACTCCTGCAATATTTCCTTCATAGTAAGGAGGTCTGTCCATAGAAAGAGTAGTGTTTACTCTAGGCAGTTTATTATTTTCAACAACCATTACAGTAAGCCCGTTGCTTAGCTGGAAGGTTTTGGGTTTCGCAATGTTGATCGCAGGGGTTGGCCCTGGTTTTGGCATTGCATTAAGGTCTATTTTTTGGGCAGAAAGCATTCCTGTAAATAAAAATGCCGCTGCTATATAAGTGAATTGCTTTTTCATGGGGTAAATTATTTTTTCTCAGGAACGTAGTTGATGATAATTCTTTGGTTGGAGTTCAGATACTTTTTCGCAGCATTCTGAATGTCCTGTCTGGTGATGGATCTGTAGATATCAATCTCTTTATTGATCAGATTCGTATTTCCCATCAATACGTGGTTGGTTGCCAAAGAAGCGGCAATCCCCTCAATGCTTGAATTCTGGTTCACAAACTGATTTTCAAACTGATTCTGAATTTTCTGATAATCCTCTTCAGAGATCAGAGTCGTCTGAAGTTTTTTGATCTCCGCATCAATATCAGCCTGCAAAGTCTGCTTAGTGGTCTGTCCCATCGGAATAGCAAAGAAGGCAAAAATACTGTAATCCTCAAGCCCCTGATTGAATGCAGCTACCTGAAGTGCTTTTTTATCCTGATCTACTAATTTTTTATATAAAACCGATGATTTACCGTTGCTTAAATAAGAAGAAAGCATATCCAGTACATAAGCATCTTTTTCTTTGTTGGCAGGTGTTCTGTAAGCAAAAACGTATGCCGGAAGCTGAATGTTAGGATCTGTAGCTGTCACTTCTTTTTCCTGAGTGATCGGAGTGTCTTTCGGGAAGTCCTTCGGATAAAGAGTTCCTTTTGGGATCCCTCCGTAATATTCCTGAATCCATTTTTTAGTCTGCTCAGGTTGAATGTCTCCTGCCACTACCAAAGTAGCGTTGTTCGGCACATAGTATTTTTTATAAAAAGCCTGGAACTCTTCAAGCTTGGCAGCGTTAAGATCTTCCATAGAACCGATTGTAGGCCAGTTGTACGGGTGATTGGTAAACAGGTTTTTCTGGATCGTCGGGAAAAGATTTCCGTAAGGCTGGTTATCCATTCTCAATCTCTTCTCTTCTTTCACAACTTCCCTCTGGGTATCTACCCCAATCTGGTTGATCTCAGCATGGCGCATTCTTTCAGCTTCCATCCAAAGGCCAAGCTGTTCGTTATTGGAAGGGAAAGTTTCATAGTAATAGGTTCTGTCATTAGTCGTATTGGCATTATTCTGCCCTCCGTTTGATGAAACGATCTTGAACCATTCTCCTCTTTTGATATTGGGAGTTCCTTCAAATAAAAGATGCTCAAAGAAGTGTGCAAATCCGGTTCTTCCTTTTACTTCATCTTTGGCACCTACGTGGTACATTACTCCTGTAGTGACTACCGGAGCCGAATTATCCTGATGAAGAATGACATGGAGGCCATTGGGAAGATCATACTCTTCGAATTTGATTTGCTGTGCATTCAGCATGAGCCCAAAGAAAGCTACGGCAGCAGCAGAAAGAAATCGCTTTTTCATAAAGTTAGAAATTGTTTTGCTTATTAGTAGGAAAAGTGAATTAAATGTTACAGATATCTGAATGGTAAGTCATAATAAAATAAATCAGGGAGGAGAAATGAGAGCATATAAAATAAATTCACTTTAACCGCCTTTTTAAATTGAGCATTAAGTGGTAAAACGCACAGGCTTTTATATTTAGGCGGCAATTATGTTGTCTCAGATTCCTAACTTATTTAATCTTAATTTGAATTCTCCTCTGAATATCTTAATTTTGTAATCCCAAATTTTTTTGCAGTATGGATTATCTGAAAGGACTCAATGAATCACAATATGAAGCAGTTACCTCTTTACAGGGCCCTTTGATGGTACTTGCCGGAGCTGGTTCCGGAAAAACACGTGTGCTTACAATGCGTATTGCCCACCTGATCCACAACGGAATAGATCCTTTTAACATCCTGGCGCTTACCTTTACCAATAAAGCGGCCCGTGAAATGAAGGAACGTATTGCTAAAGTAGTGGGAGACAGCAACGCAAGAAGTCTCTGGATGGGTACTTTTCACTCGGTTTTTGCAAGAATTCTGAGAATTGAAGCCCATTATCTGGGGTATCCTTCCAATTTTACCATTTATGATCAGCAGGATGCACTGAATGTGATCAAAAAAGTATTGAAGGATATGAACATCGATGCTGATCTTTATAAACCCAAAAAAGTTCAGGCAAGAATTTCAACCTATAAAAATAACCTGATTACAGTAAAAGCCTATTTCAACAATCCTGAACTGATGGAAGCTGATGAAAAGGCAAATATGAAATTCATAGGGCAGATCTATCAGAAGTATGTAGAGCAGTGTTTCAGAAACGGATCAATGGATTTTGATGATCTTTTATTAAAAACCAACGAATTGCTGACCCGTTTTCCGGAAGTGCTGGCAAAATACCAGGACAGGTTCAGGTATATTATGGTAGATGAGTACCAGGATACCAACCATTCACAGTACCTGATTGTAAAAGCGCTGGCTTCAAAGTTTGAAAACATCTGTGTGGTAGGAGACGATGCCCAGTCCATCTACTCTTTCCGTGGGGCAAATATCTATAATATCTTAAACTTTAAGAAAGATTATCCTGATGCCATAACAGTATCTTTGGAGCAGAATTACCGTTCTACCCAGAATATTGTCAACGCAGCCAATGTTGTGATTGCCAAAAACCTGCAGCAGTTTAAGAAAAATGTTTTCAGTGATAATGAAGAAGGTGATAAGATCAAAATTTACCGCTCACTTTCGGATGCTGATGAAGCCAACTTTGTAGCCGGAAATATCTGGGAACTTCGAAACCGTGACCAGAGAAAGTACAGCGACTTTGCTATTTTATACAGAACCAACTCTCAGACCAGAGCATTTGAAGATGCTTTGAGACGTAAAAATATCCCGTACAAAGTATACGGTGGACTTTCTTTCTATCAGAGGAAGGAGGTAAAAGATCTCATCGGTTACCTGCGTCTTCTGATTAATGAAAACGATTCTGAAGCTTTGATGAGAATCATCAACTATCCTGCAAGGGGAATTGGAGAAACCACCCAGAATAAACTGATTGTTTTTGCAGATGCCCACAATGTTTCCGTATCTAAAGTATTGGATAATCTTCCGATGTACGCCCCGCAGCTGGGGCTCAACAATGGAGTGCTGAATAAGCTGAATGACTTCTGGTCTATGATCAAAGCTTTCCAGGTATTGCTGAAAACCGAAACTGCCTACAGCGTGGCAATGGAAGTGGCCAAACGAAGCGGGCTGATCAAGTTTCTGAAAGATGATCAGACTCCGGAAGGGATTTCCAGAGTAGAAAACGTTCAGGAATTGATGAACTCTATGCAGGGGTTCATTGAAGAGCAGATGCAGCTGGAAGACGGAGATCCCAGCCTTTCCAATTTCCTTGAGAATATCGCCCTTTCTGCCGATACTCAGGATAAAGATCTTGAGGATGATATGGTTTCCCTGATGACGATTCACCTTTCAAAAGGTTTGGAATTCCCGGTGGTACATTTAGTGGGACTTGAAGAAAATCTTTTCCCGAGCTTCATGAGCTCAGCCACCAGAGAAGACCTGGAAGAAGAGAGAAGACTTTTCTACGTTGCCCTTACAAGAGCTGAAAAGCAGGCATTCTTCTCTTATGCGGTTTCCCGTTTCCAATGGGGTAAAATTACAGATGCTGAACCTTCAAGATTCTTAAGTGAAATTGATGATGAATATATTGAATTCCTTAATCCTGCCATGGAAAAAAGGTTTATCAATAATTCCGGAGTGAAATCCAATATTTTTGACGAGCATCCTTCAGAAATGAAAAGCTTCAAAAAAGTTGAGAAAAAGACTATTAACAGGGATGATCATTCAAAACCCGCGCCGGAAACGAGAAAGCTGAAGCCGGTGAGTACAGCCAAAATCATCAATCCTAGCGGAGCTTCTTCCCAGGATATTGAAGTAGGCGATAAAGTGAGACACGACCGTTTCGGAATAGGAGAGGTTACTTTCCTGGATGGAACCGATCCCCAGAATATCAAGGCCAAAGTTGTCTTTATGCATGAAGGAGAGAAAAATCTGATTCTCAAATATGCAAAACTGACTAAAATTTAATTTCAAAATAAAAATATAAAGACAACGGATTCAATTATTGGATCCGTTGTTTTTATTTAAACGAAGTTCGCATAGTTTCTATTTGAACTGTTTCATTTTTTCGTTCGTAAAGGCGTTCCACTTAGCTAAGACAAATCCTCTGCTGAACGAAGTGCCGTTGCGGCCTGAAGAATAACCGATAAGTACATTATTTCTTTGCGGGCGTAGCGTTTTTATAAAATTCATTTTAAGGTTAACCTTCTGTAAAAACATGTTTTTTTATGAATATTTCCTTAATTAATCATAACTTTAAGTGAGGGATAGAAACAAACTATAACTATTTTTTAGAAAAACAAAGTCTATCTATTTTGTAGACTAATAAATATATTTTACATTTGCACCTTGCAAAAACATAAATGTTCAATCAAATTTCTAAACTATATGAAAAATAAAACTATTGTTTCAGCCTCTGTATTATTTTTCCTGGGAGTTTTTACTTACGGACAGGAAAAGGACAGTATCAAAATAAAAAAAGACAGTGTCAAAACCAATACTGTAGAAGAAGTAGTGATCCTGGGATCAAGGGGAGGAGCGAGATCTAAAGTAGACAGCCCGGTTCCTGTAGATGTATTCAATGTAAAAGAATCGTCAGTTATTCTTCCGCAGACCAATATCGGGCAAATTCTGAATGCGGTTGCCCCATCTTTTACTTCTACTATTCAGACCAATTCAGACGGTACAGACCATTTGGATCCTGCACAGCTCAGAGGGTTGGGGCCGGATCAGGTGTTGGTTTTGGTCAATGGAAAGAGAAGGCATACTTCGGCTCTGGTGAATGTGAACGGAACACCGGGAAGGGGTACGGTAGGAACTGACCTGAATGCTATTCCTTCCTTTGCTTTAAACAGAATTGAAGTACTGAGGGATGGTGCTGCAGCCCAATACGGATCAGATGCCATTGCCGGGGTTATCAATCTTGAGCTTAAAAAAGATACGGGAAAACTGGCAGGACAGATCAGCTATGGCGGAAATCTGACTCCTACAGCAAATGATCATACAGGAGATTTTGACGGCCAGAATATTCAGCTGGATCTGAATTATGGAAATAAAATCGGAACAAAAGGAGGTTTTTTTAACATCACCTGGACCTCACAGTTCAGAAATCCTACCTACAGAGCCGGAACAGAAAGCGGAACACTCTATAACGCTTATAATGCAATCGAACAAAGAGCCCTGAATGACGGAGTGAATCTTTCTTCACTTTTTACAGATATCGGCAATACGCCTAACTCGCAGCAGATTGTTGATTATATCCATCAATATGCACAGAACGTAAGTTATTTTACTCCAGATTTACAAAATAAAATACAGACTGCCAATACAATTGGAGCTTTGCAAAATGTATTGAAGACGGGAGCATTTACTACCGATGAACTTAATTACATTACAGATCAGGAACTTGCCTACAGGGGCCAGACCAGAAAAGATTTCAATATGCAGGTGGGGCAGTCCAAACTGAATAACCATCAGCTTTTTCTGAATGCTGAGGTACCTGTCAGCGATAACTGGAAGGTGTATACTTTCGGAGGGTATAGTTTAAGACACGGTACATCCGGTGGTTTTTACAGAAGACCGAGAGAAAACAGGACTTTTACCGGATTGTATCCTAATGGTTACCTGCCTCAGATCGGGACTGATATTCAGGATATTTCACTGGCAGCGGGAATCAAAGGAAAATGGGAAGGATGGAATATTGATTTCAGCAATACTTACGGCCAGAATTCTTTTACGTATAACATCAGCAATACAGGAAATACCTCAATGCGTTTTGCTTCGCCAAGGGAATTTAATGCCGGAGGATTAAGGTTTTCACAAAATACCATCAATTTAGATTTCTCAAAAAAATATGATGTTTGGGAAGGAATTAACGTTGCATTCGGTGCCGAACATCGCTACGAAAACTTTAAGATTACAGCAGGAGAAGAAGCTTCTTATGCTACTTATGATGTTTTCGGAAATGTATACAGAGATAATTCTCAACAAAGACCTACTGATTTCTTTGGGCAGCCACTGCCGGGAGGTTCACAGGTCTTTAACGGTTTCAAACCTGAAAATGCCGTAGATAAAAACAGACAATCTGTTGCAGCCTACGCCGATGTTGAATTGAACTTTACCCATTGGTTATTGGTAGACGCTGCTGCGAGGTATGAAAATTATTCGGATTTCGGATCAACGTTTAATTATAAACTGGCTTCAAGAATTAAAATCGCTCCTGATTTTAACCTGAGGTTTGCAGGTTCCACCGGATTCAGAGCTCCGTCTATCCATCAGATCTATTATAATATAACTTCTACTTTATTTACCAATAATCAGCTGCTGGAGGTAGGTACGTTCAGTAACGATTCCCAGCTGGCGGCACAGTTGAATATCCCTAAGCTGAAGCAGGAAACTTCAAAATCCGCAAGCATAGGATTTACCTATAGAATACCATCTGCAGGGCTGACGTTCACTGCCGACGGATACTTTACAAGAATAGACAACCGTATTATTCTGACAGACCAGTTCCTGAGAAAAGATGTTCCTTCGGGAGCACAGACAGAGTTTGATAATTTTAGGATCAACGGTGCTCAGTTTTTCACCAATGCTATCGATACGGAAACCAAAGGACTCGATGTGGTTATTGCTCATAATACCAGATTTTCAGATTTTAAACTGGATAATAACTTTGCCATCAACCTGAACCAAACCAAGCAGGTAGGAGATATTCATTCATCAGGACTTTTACAGTCGCCTGCACTGGAAAAGATTTATTTCTCCGAAAAATCAAGAGTATACCTGGAAGAGGCAGTGCCAAGAGTAAAAGCCAGTCTTTCCAATACCTTATCATGGAAAAATGCGAGCTTCTACCTAAGAAATACCTATTTCGGGAAAGTAACCGGAGCTGACGTTCTGGATGCCAACGGGGACGGTATCACAGAGTTTAATGAACACCAGAAAATTGCAGATAAAGTGATTACCGATATATCTTTGGCTTATCAGTTTACGAAGAATATAGGATTGACGTTAGGGGTAAATAACGTATTTGATATTTATCCGACTAAAAATCTTCCTGCTTCTACCAATAATGATCAGTTTATCTACTCCCGTTCCACCTCCCAGTTCGGACAGAACGGAAGATATGTTTTCTCAAGACTTAATTTCAATTTTTAATCAACTTTTATACTTTTAAAAAAAACGGATCCGGGAATGGATCCGTTTTTTGTTGACTTAAATATTTTACAGATAAAAAGAAGGAACTTTATTAAGAGGCTTCAGAAGCCAGTCCATCAATTTATGCTTCATCCTAAAGCTTAATTCCACATTTTCAATTCATAAGCGGCTTCCCAGAAATGGAATTCCATTCTTGAGGCCATGATAAAGGCTTCTGTCATTTTTTGTCTGGTCGCTCCGGTGCTGTTTTCGGCTATTTTATCACAAATCGCTATCGCCTGATCCACTGCTGCTGAAAATTCTTCTCCGGCGTACGTGTCAATCCATTTTTCATAGGGATTATCTACTGTGTTCTGGGTACGGTAAATATAATCGCCGACTTCCCTGTAGATCCAGAAACACGGAAGTACTGCTGCTACGGCAATTTCTACTGATTCTAAAGCGGCTGTACTTCTCAGAAAATGAATATAATGATGACAGGCAGGCTGTAAAATCCCTTTATCACTTACCCCAAAATCTTTGAAATAAGATTCATGCAAAGCATTTTCCACTACAATAGCATTTTCAGCAAAACGCATAAAAGCGAGTACATCCTGAAGATCGGCGATCTTTGCGGCAATCAGGGAAAGTGTTCTCCCGAAATGTTCCAGGTACAGGGAATCCTGGGCCATATAAAAACGGAATTTCTCCTGTGGTAAGGAACCTTTCGATAATTCTCTGATAAAAGGCATTTTCAGAATAGATTCATAGAGTTCTTCGATATCTTTCCAGGTTTGTTCAGACCATTTCATTTTTGATCAGTTTTTGAGGGTTAAAAAAGTGGTTAAGCGGACCGTTTCCTAGTCCTGTCTGTACATCTGTTCCGTTTTCTATAGCCTGATAAGTATATTCCTGTCCTGAAGAAACAGCGTCATACAATGTTTTTCCCCGGGCAATATAGGCTGCTATGGCAGAGGAAAGTGTACACCCGGAGCCATGGGTGTTATTGGTATTGAATTTTAGGGTTTCAAAAGAGTGGAACACTTCATTTTCATCATAAAATAAAGAAGTAATTGTTGAGGTTTCCTGATGGCCTCCTTTAAGAAGGATGGTTTTACAGCCCAGGTTTTTTATCTTTTTTCCTGCTGTGTAGAGGTCTTCAAGAGTTTCTACCTTCAGCTCTGCTAAAATTGCGGCCTCGTCCATATTGGGCGTAATTACATCAGCAATCGGGAAAAGCTTTTCTGTAATGGCATTGATGGTTTCCTCTTCAATCAGCCTGTGTCCGCTGGTGGCTACCATAACAGGATCGAATACCACCGGTATTTTTTTATATTGAGCAAGCGTTGAAACAATGGTGTCTACGAGCTGCGGGGTGTGAACCATTCCGATTTTAATGGCATCAGGAACAATATCATCCAATATAGCTTTGATCTGATCTGCTACTGCTTCCACAGGAACCGGATATATTTTTCTTACACCCTGGGTATTCTGTACCGGTAAAGCCGTTAATACCGATGTCGAAAAACATCCCAGAGCTGAAGCCGTTTTGATATCAGCCTGGATACCTGCACCGCCGCTTCCGTCAAATCCTGCAATGGTAAGTACTGAGGGGTATCTGTATTTTTTCATTTTAAAATTTCATTTTTTAATTCATAAGCTGCCTTCTGAGGATTGTCTGCACCGCATATTGCTGACACTACAGCAAGACAGTCAGCACCGGCATTTATAATCGCTCCTGCATTTCCGGAATGAATACTGCCAATAGCAACCAGAGGTTTTTCTGTCAGCTGCCTGATCTTTGCAATACCGTCCAGACCCCATTCTGTAATGGTGTCTGTTTTGGTTTTTGTTTTAAATACAGGACTTATTCCCAGATAGTCAGATATGGCAGTCTGTTCGTTGTCAAGCTGGGAGAGATGTTCGATAGAATAACCGATGATCTTATTTCCCGTAAAAGGATGCTGTCTCAAAAGAGTAGGAGGGGTATCAGAGTTGCCAACATGGATGCCAGCAGAATTTACTTTTTCAGCGACCTCAATATTGTCATTGATGATGAGCGGAATATGATATTTATCTGTAATGGCAATAAGCTGTTTTGCCTTTTGGATGAAAACCTCGGTACGGTCATATTTTTCACGAAGCTGAATGACATCCACACCGCCAAGAATAGCCTGTTCAGCAACGTCCAGAAAGTTTTTTCCCAGACAGTCGGCTTCAGAGATCACCAGATACAGCTTATAAGGGAAAGGATGTATACTCATTTCCTGTCGATTTTTAAGTGACTGATGAATTCCTCTTCCGTGATATTGTAAAGTTTGTCAATCAGATTGACCTGGAGGCTTCCGGGACCTTTGCTTTCTTTGGACGCAATTTCGCCTGCGATACCCAGTAATGCCATTGCCGCTGCCACACCTGATGTTTTGTCTTCCGAACATCCTGCAAATGCACCTGTCAATGCTGTTGCTGAACAGCCGAGTCCTGTTACTTTAGTCATAAGCGGATGGCCGTTCCTGATCATGAAACATTGGTCCGGATTCAGGATAATATCCGTTTCTCCCGAAATACAGACAACAGTGTTAAATTGATTCACAAGAAGCTGAGCTGCATCTACAGCATCATTGCTGGCAGCGGTGCTGTCTACCCCTTTAGTTACGGTTGTATTGATTTTAGCCAGAGCAATAATTTCAGAAGCGTTTCCTCTGATAACGGTGGGGCGGTATTCCAAAAGCTGTTGTAAAATCTGATCCCGGAAAGACGTTGCCCCTGCACCAACAGGATCCAGTACCCATGGTTTGTGGATTGCATTAGCGGTTTCAGCAGCTATAAACATAGATTCAGACCAGTATTCATCAAGAGTACCGATATTAATGACTACAGCATCTGAAATGTTGACCATTTCTCTGATTTCAGATTTGGCGTGGGCCATGATGGGGGATGCTCCTGCAGCCAAAAGGGCATTGGCCGTATTGTTCATCACTACATAGTTGGTAATGTTGTGAACCAGGGGAGACTTTTGTTTTACAAGCTGAACGTGCTGCCAGAGAATTTTTTCCATTGTTTATCATTAAAATAAAAAATAGCTTCAGGAAAAAATCCAAGACAAAAGCACATTGGCCGGCAATGTAGTTTTGCTTTTCCCTACGTCGGTGTAAGCCGTATCAGGTTCAAAGGGACTCTCTCAATTCTTTTCAGAATACCCCTAAAGCAAAACAAATGTATAAAAATTATCAGAGCAGGCAAAGTGCACTGACTATTTTAAAGGAGAAGTTTATCTTTCCACAAGTTCTTTCACCTGTTCACCATAGAAATCGGTTTCTGTAGTAGTGATTTTGAGCAGCTGGTACCATTTTCTGAACGCTCCGATAAAGACGATAAGCATCAGTACCATGGCTGTAACGGCTAAAGCTGCTAATAAGTATTGCCCTTTGGGAATATAGATGGTGGTGACCTGAAGATAACCGGCCCAGAATGTAATGATGGCCATAAATACCCCCGGAATAGCAGAACATAATGCATATTTCCCTCTGTTCATCCTGATCAGCATTGTGGTACAGACGATGAGTCCGCACGCTGCCAGCAGCTGATTGCTGATTCCAAATAAAGGCCAGATGCTGCTTACATTTCCGGTGTAGACCAGGTAGCCCCAGGCGAAAGTAAAAAGCAAACTGCTGATAATAATTCCCGGGATCCAGTTTTTATCATTGAATTTAGGCATTACAGAGCCCAGCATCTCCTGTAAAAAGAAACGTCCAACTCTTGTTCCTGCATCAATAGCCGTAAGAATAAATACCGCTTCAAACATGATCGCAAAATTGTACCAGTAAGCCGTCAGCTGATCCATATAAGGTATCTTATTAAAAATATGAGCCATTCCCACAGCCAGAGAAACTGCGCCACCGGTTCTTCCGTGCAGGTCAATGCCTATCTTCTGTGAATAATAATCAATATCTACCCCATGCAGAGAAGGGTGGGCTGCCAGGAAAGCATCATAAGACTCTTTGGGCGTATTGATTGCAAAGTAGTCTCCGGGCATCAGAGTACATGCTGCAATCAGTGCCATCAGGGCTACAAAACCTTCAACAAGCATGGCACCATACCCTACAAAAAGAATTTCTCTTTCCCTGTTGAGCATTTTAGGAGTAGTCCCTGTCGCAATCACTGCATGAAACCCTGAAATAGCTCCGCAGGCGATTACAATAAAAATAAATGGAAGTACAGGACCTCCTATGACAGGTCCTCCGCCATTGATGAATGCAGTAAGGGCAGGCATCTGTACCGTAGGATGGATCACAATAACACCTACAGCAAGCATAATGATGGTCCCGATTTTTAAATACGTGGAAAGGTAATCTCTGGGAACTAAAAGCAGCCATACCGGAAGAACAGAAGCCAGAAAACCATATAACGGAATCGCCACCGAAATTGTTTTGATATCCCATGAAAATAAATTGTTCATCGTAGCATTCTGCATAAGGCCATGCCCGCCGATAATTCCCGCAATCAGAAGTATACCGCCCAGAATACTGGCAAAGAGCACACTGTTCTTTTTATAGCGCATTATAAGTCCCATAATCACGGCGATCGGCATTGTGATAACTACCGTAAACAGAGACCATGAAGCTTCATGCATGGCATTGATGCAGGCCAGTGACAGACCTGCCAGCGTAAGAATAAGAATAAATAAAATGGCAAATCCCGCTACAGTACCCGTTGTTTTACCAATCTCCTTTGATGCAATGGTTGCAAGACTCTGCCCTTTGTGCCTTACAGATGCAAATAATACAACCATATCATGTACGCCGCCTCCCAATACACATCCTATCAGGATCCATAAAGCTCCGGGAAGATAGCCGAACTGTGCCGCCAGAACGGGACCTACAAGAGGGCCAGCCGCTGCAATAGCTGCAAAATGGTGACCGAAAAGTACATTTTTATTCGTAGCAACATAATCCTTACCGTCTGCAAATTCTATAGCGGGAGTCGTATTATTGTCATTAAGCCGCAATACTTTATTAGCCATAAAGATCCCGTAAATACGATAAGCAATCGCAAAAATAAGTATTGATGTGAATATTAATGTTAGAGCATTTATATTATTCAGTATATCCATATCCTTAATTTTTATCAGTTAATAATTGAAAATATTGACTTTTTTATTGTAAATAATTTAAATAAAAGCCAAGTTAATTATTTTGTATATAAAAATGATGAATATGTATACTAAACTAGCAAAGTTATGATGATTTTAAAGATTTAAAAATATAATCTGTTGAATATTATGTTTTTAATGTTTGGATTTTATTGTGGTGTGTATTTCTTTTGATTTATTTCTTCTGTGAAACAACGAAATCCACCATCTGATCGGTCATTCTATCCAGAGTCTGCTTATCAGTCGTTGAAAAACTGTGAACACCATTTTCAATAATGATCAGAGAGGTCTGAACTTTTGCTCTTTTCAATTTTCTGTGAAGCTTTTTTGCCTGGCTTAAAGGAACCACTTTATCTTTATTGCCCTGTACAATTAGTGTAGGAACTCCGGTAGAAGCAAAATGAGTAGGTGATACGGTTTTCAGATAACTGATAGCTTCCTGCTGTTGTTTTTTAATATCATATCCTGAAATTCCTTTGACAAGATTTTCCTGCAATGAGATAATTTTTTTAGAGATCAGTCCGATCATAGATACCGGGATGGTTCCTGCGCTGGTATGGAAAAGTGTATTCAGGTCAGCGGGTCCATAGTGGTCTATCACATAATTTACATTGGCGGGATAGCCGGCAAGTTCAGGACTTCCTATAAATTTATCCTCCTGGGTATAGGCCGCCAGTAAAGAAAGATGCGCTCCTGCCGAAGCCCCGAAAAGACCGATATTGTTGGTGTCGAAATTATATTTTTCTGCATTTTTTCTCACCCATCTTACAGCATCTTTGGTATCCTCTACGGGCAGTGGAAAATGCGTGTTATCATCCAGAAGAGTATAGTTGATGCTCAGTACTGCATATTGTCTGGCAAGCAGTTTAGATGCAGTGGTTTCAACATAATCGTCGGCATGAATTACTTTATCTCCTTCTATCCAGCCTCCGCCATGCACATAGATCAATACAGGAAACTTCCCGGATGAAGCGTTTTGAGGCAGATAAAGATCCAGTTTCACAGGATTTCCCTTTCTGTTGGTTTTATATACAATATCTTCAGAAACCTTAGCGATTTCCGGAAGAAGAGTGCTTTTGACACGTTGGGGTTTGGCAGCTCCCTGTTGAAAAGACTGTGAAAAAAATGAATTTGAAAAACTTAAAAATAAAATAAAAAACAGGTTTGTAATAAACCTGTAGTGTGATATGTTGTGTATAGTTGAGTTCATAATAAACTTTTTTGGGAGTGTGCTATTTTACTAACTCCTCAAAAAGCTTACCAAAAGTAGTATTCAGATCTTTGGATTTTCCGGGATGAGGTCTTGAAGTCTGAACCACAGCACTTCGTACAGCCGTCAGCCAGCGGAAACGTTCAGGTATATCCAGTAGGGCAATAGGACCGCCGTCTTTATCTCCGTTGGCAATTTTCTGAAAGCTTACCAGATTTTGAATGATGTCCTGATAATCCAGCTTACTGTGCATCAGTTTGAATTTATCAGGACACAGATAAAACTCCACTCTGATGAATTTTTCTTTCTTGGAAAACATCACGAGTCCGATATTGAAAAACTCTTCTCTTTCAACTTTGGGCACCAGGCGTATTACCGCATATTCATATATTTTATCCTCTTGCATTTTTAGCTTCGTTTACAAAGATTTGAGAATTTTCGAATCTGGTTTTCAAAAACCGGAAGTAGATCTCACGGATCTCATCAGGAGTTTCATCAGCATCATTCCAATGTAACCAGTCTTCAGGAATTAAATTAACAATGTCTCTGAACAGCTCATCATTCAGGACTTCATGGGCAAACCGGTCAGCTTCGTCCAGCATTTTCGCTTTTGGAAGCAGTACATGATCTTTTACATATTTGAAAGGGGTTTTTGCCGCTGCATCAAAATTCTGCCATGAATGATGGAAATAGAAAGACGCACCATTATCAATGATCCAAAGCTCCTTATGCCACATCAGCATATTCGTATTCTTAAAAGTACGGTCTATATTGGTAATGAAGGCATCCAGCCAGACGATCTTTGAAGCCAGAAGCGGGTCAACGCTTACTCCGGGGTCATAAGTAATAGAGCCGGAAAGATAATGAAGCCCAAGATTCAGTCCTTCTGAAAACTTCAGCAGGTCCTGTATTTCTTCATCGGCTTCCGTTCTCCCGAAGTCGGCATCAAGATTTACAAAAACCAGTTCCGGGATTTTCAGCCCGAGAGCTTCTGTAATTTTTCCGCCCAGAAGTTCGGAGATCAGCATTTTTACCCCATGGCCTGCACCACGGAATTTTAAAACATACTTAAAGTCATCATCAGCTTCTGCCAGAGCGGGAAGAGAACCTCCCTCCCTCAGCGGCAGAATGTAACGCATTACGGTTACAGTTCTTAAATTCTGCATGAAGCAAAAATAAGGTTATTTTTTAATAATTTTTTTGATCAATTCTTTTTCTCCTGTTTTATAATGTAAAAGATAAATCCCGGAAGGTAAATGGTGGAGTGGAATGGTATAGCCGGAATCGGTTTTGTTCACAGTGTGCGGGATGATTCTCCCGGTGGAATCGGTAAAGGAAAGCACTTCAATGTTCTTTTTAGTGCTGATATTGACTACACTTTGGGCAGGATTAGGATACACCTGAACCGGGTCTTCGGGAGTTACTTCTTTGATGCTGAGATTGCTGACTGTTACCCGTTTTGTTTTGGTAGTATTGGATCCGCAGGCATCGGTTGTAAGTTTTACATCATAATCTCCCGGCAAATTATAAGTGTGCACAGGGTTTTGTTGTACCGATGTATTGCCATCTCCGAAATCCCACAGGTAAGTGGTAGCATTGGGTGTTTTACTGGTAAACTGAATGGCAGAGTTTCCTGTGTGCTGATAAACAAATCTGCTGTGAACATCATTGGAAACGGCATTCCATGTATCCAGCGTATTATAAACTTCTGCTTTCACAATATTTTTGATCAACTGGGCCTGTGCAGGAGCCAGATTTCCGATATAGGAAGCCAGGGTAGGATCTTTTTTGAAAATGATGGTGTAGAATGTATAGGCAGCTGCCATGGAACCCAGATAACTGGGATGTGACTGATCCGGATCATAAAGCTCTAAAGAAGGATCCTGCTGCCTGATGCTTCGCCATACTTTGCCAACCGGAGACAGAAGGGCTTCGTTGGCTTGTGCCATTTCCACATAACGCTGATAGATCAGGTTATCCATTCCTTCATAGGTACATACTTCAGGTTGGGCATTACAACGTGTATCATCACCGTTTTTACGGCCCCAGGTCATATAAAAAATGACATTTCCACACGGATTGGTCGTTTTGATAAGGTCAGAAAGCTGTGCAGCATAAGGATAGACCTGGCTTGAACAACCTGTTCCGGAAAAGAAGGAAGCTGGCTCTGTTCCTGCAATACCACATAATCCCAGTTTCCCTGATTGAGCGTGGCGACAGTGGTACTGTTGATATGGCTCTGAAGCGTTGCCCCTCCCGGTGTCTGGCTTTGATGCTCCAATATATCACCTGCAGAATCGGCTACATTTTTGATCAGACCGGGAAGATTATTGACATTGGTATAGCTGTTTCCGATGAAGAATACTCTTCTGGACGTCTGGCAGACTGCAAAAGAAAAAGTAATTAAAAATAAAAAAAGTAGAGTTTTTTTCATAAATTTCAATTTAAATTAGCTTTATAAATATAAAGAATATTAAATAAAACCCATTTATTTTATGAATTTGATTAGTGAAAAGAATATATATTTAGAAAATAAAGAAACAAAAGGTTTTCTTGCTGATATTTTTTACATTGACAACGGAAAAAAACGGCCTCTCGTAGTCTTTGTTCACGGATATAAAGGATATAAAGATTGGGGCGCATGGGATCTGATGGGCAAAAAGTTTGCAGAAGCAGGTTTTTTCTTTGTTACCTTTAATTTTTCGCACAATGGTACCACAGTAGACAACCCAAGCGATTTTGCAGATCTTGAAGCATTTGGGAATAATAATTATACTAAAGAACTTTCAGACCTTAGTGTTGTGATTGATCATTTTATCGACCATCCGAATGCAGATCCGGAAAAAGTGGTGCTGATCGGGCACAGCAGGGGAGGCGGAATTTCAATCATTAAAACGTTTGAAGATGAAAGAATCAACGGTCTGATCACCCTGGCAAGCGTGGATACTTTGGAAAGATTTCCCACAGGACAAGCATTTGAAAACTGGAAAAAGGAAGGGGTATACTATGCTTTAAACGGACGTACCCACCAGGAGATGCCTCATTATTATCAGTTTTATGAAGATTATGAGCAGAATATCCACCGCTTTGATGTGGAAAGAGCCACTGAAATGGCGAAGGCCCATATGCTGATCATTCATGGGACCAAAGATGAAGCCGTGGATGCAAAACATGCAGAACATCTTCATATCCTGAACCCGAATTCAGAACTGTTCCTTATTGAAAACGCCAACCATACTTTCGGAGCAAAAGAACCCTGGACGGAACAGGATCTTCCGCAGGACCTGAATACAGTCACAGAAAAGTGTATTGGGTTTATCAAAGAAAAACTGAAATAAAACGGGTAAAGATGCGTTATAATAAATTAACCACCATATCAGTATAATTATGAAAAAAATTATTGCAGGCGCATTTGCGCTTTCACTATGTGTTGTTTCATGTAAAAAAGAAACAAAAACAGAAACCTCTGTAAGTACAGATACTTTGGCTACCGTAATGCCTAAAGATTCTGTGATCACAAAAAATGATTCTGTAGCATCACCTCCTCCTTCTGCTTCAAGGTCAACAGATATTATTACTAAAAGTGTAGGAAAATATCCTCATGATATCAAATTATTTGAAGATAAAGCTATCTCAGAAAGACTGAAAAAACTTACAGGAGCACAGTATGATGAAATGGTGAAAAATTTCAATGTAGAAGGTCCTATCACCTCAGAAAATGGAATTTATAAACTGACAGGATGTAAGCAGCATGACTGCCCCGGATTTGCTACAAGCATTTATTATGATGCTAAAAATGACAAACTGAGTGTTTCCATTGATAAAAATGGTAAAGTGACAAACTTTGATGAAAGCGGAAAATTACGTTTTAAGAATGATTGAAAATGAAGTAAAATATAAGAAGAAAGCTGGAAGATATAAGTTGGAAGTTATGAATGGTTTTCCCTATCTATTGAAATCAAAATAAGACTGTTTTCCAAAGGTGATTCATTTGGGCAGCAGTTATTCAAAAAGCTTTTTAAACTTCCAACCTCCAGCTTCATCCTAAATAAAAAATCGGTCTGAAATTTCAGACCGATTTTTTTATTGTATCGTGAGTAAAACCCACGCTTCTTCAACTTTGCTTTCCAGAAGTAATTTCTGTGCGTCAAGATGAATGTTTTCATCAGCATGAAAGTCACCGGCAGGTAAAACTTCCGTATTGGCAAGCATTCCCAGATCGTTTCCGGTGAATACTTTACTGTATTTGATAGCATCAGGCAGAAGATCAAAGCCAATTCCTTTAGTAACCAGGGGTTTTGGAACTTCAAAAAGACTGTTCTCATTGCTCCTGGAATACCAGTTTCCTCCTAAGCGGGCTACCATATCCAGTTTTTTCTGATCCAGATTTCCTGCTTCATTCAGGTATTCTTCTCTGATATGGATTTTCTGGACTTCACAGATCACGAGGTTTCCGGCACCACCCTGATCACCCAATGATTTTATCTCTAAAACCTTACATTCAAAGTTGACAGGGCATTCTTCAATCAGTTTAGGCTGTACAAGATCTGCATCTTTCATCGTAAGGCCGGATTTGATAAACTCATTGACTCCGGTCTCATATTCTGTGGAAGCTAATGAAATCTGCTGTACAATCGGGAAATTCACTGTTCCAATTACCACTTCAGCTACTTCATGAACATTTTCCAGCGTATGTTTGGTGGTATTATCACGTACTCTCCTCGATGGGGAAAAAATCAAGATCGGAGGAACCGTACTGAACATATTAAAAAAACTGAACGGAGATAAGTTATTATTACCATCTTTATCTACAGTAGAAGCAAGTGCAATAGGACGTGGTGAAACGGCGGTCTGCATGATGGTCTGTAGTTGTACGGAGGTTATTTCAGAGGGGATTACTGTTTTCATATTTTTCATTTTAACACTTAAGTTGCTTAAGTTATTTCTGATTGCGTCTTATTGAAGTGCACTTAAGTTTGAAAATCTACGATTTTCATTCTCTTGAAAGTCCTTTAAAGATCGGAGATACAAAGATTCACAGCCTTCATGATAAAGGTTGGTAACATTGAAGTTGACTAAAATTGAACGAGGTACTTTTAATAAATTCATATAGTTTATAGTTTGTGCTTTATGAATCTGATGAATTTCAGCAACTGATTTTAATTCCAAAACAATTAATTCTTCAATTAAAAAGTCACATTTTACCTTACAATCTATACGTTTCTCTTTATAAAAAAAAGGAATTTCAAGTTCACTCTGGTATTTTAAACCTAACAGATTAAATTCTCTTTCTAAACATTGATGATAAACTTCTTAATATAAACCTGGACCTGCCAGTTTATGAACTTCAATACAAGCCCCAATAATTTTATAAGAAAGATCATTGACTGATTTTTGAGTTATCATAATGCATTAAAATGAAAATCGTAGATTTTCAAACACTAAAGTGAACTTAATTTTCCATAATCATTTAGCTTAAAAAACTAAAGTGTTTAAAAATAATTATTAAAGTGTTGGAATAATTTTACCCGAAACTTCACCGAAACCTACTCTCACACCATCTTTCTCAGCCCATGCTTTCATGGTAACGGTATCGTTGTCTTCAATGAATTTTCTTTCTTCGCCGTTGCTTAATGACAGAGGATTCTGACCTCTCCATGTCAGCTCAAGCATAGAACCGAAAGATTTTGGATCGTTTCCGGAAATAGTACCGCTGGCATATAGGTCACCCACTTCTATGTTACATCCGTTTATAGTGTGGTGAGCCAGTTGCTGGTTCATATTCCAGTACATGTATTTGTAGTTGCTTTCGCAGATCAGGTTCTGATCACCGTTTTCAGGCTGGATATATACTTCAAGGTTGATGTCGTAATTTTTATCACCTTCAAATTTTAAATAATCCAGCACTTCAGGATCCTGTACCGGAGAAGCTGTTCTGAATGGTTCCAGTGCTTCAAGGGTAACTACCCATGGAGAAATGGATGAACCGAAGTTTTTCGCAAGGAATGGTCCAAGCGGAACGTATTCCCAGGATTGGATATCTCTTGCAGACCAGTCATTGAATACCACCATTCCAAAGATCGCATCTTCAGCGTCTTTCGTAGAAATACTTTCTCCCATCTCCGTATTTTTGTTGACGATGAAAGCCATTTCCAGTTCAAAATCCAGCTGCTTGCAAGGTCCGAAAACAGGTTTATCTGCATCTGCAGGCTTCATTTGTCCTTTGGGACGGTTGATCTCTGTACCTGAAACTACAATAGAAGAGGCTCTACCGTGGTAACCTACCGGTAAATGTTTCCAGTTGGGTAATAATGCGTTGGCAGGGTCACGGAACATTTTTCCTACGTTGGTAGCATGTTCTATGCTGCTGTAAAAGTCTGTATAATTCGGAATGTGAACAGGCATCATCATTTTTACTTTGTCAAGATCATAAAACGCTTCTTCAATGGTTTTCTGATCTTTTGACAGGGTAGAACCTTCTTGTAACAATGCCTGGATTCTTGTACGAACGGCGTTGGTAACAGGTTTACCCAGCTCAATAAATTCGTTGATGGTATACGCTTCAAAAACATTGTCGTCTAATCCTTCAATGTCTTCGAAATATCCGAGATCATACAAAGTGGCAAGATCAATGACCTGATCTCCGATCCTTGTACAGCATCCGATGTATTCTTTATTAAAAACTGCGACTCCGAAAGGAATATTATGTATAGAAAAATCCGAATCTGAGGAATAGTCTACAAATGATTTCATAAGTTTAGATTTAGTTAGATTAAATGATCATCCTGAAAAAGGGCATTCAGGGATGTTATTTTGCCTTTTTGGAGTAAGATTGCTCATCGATCCACCGGGCTTTGGTATTGACATCTATAAGGTACAGAATATTATCCTGCCGGGTCAATAGCAGGGTTTTGGTGACTGGGATAGGAACTTTTTTATTTTCAAGCATATCTGCCCGTAAGGAAATAATATTCTTTTTTCTGACAATATCCCCTGTGAAAACATTGGAACTGCTTTCTCCGGTGGCTTTATCATCAAAAACTTCTACATACGTTGCCGCATTTCCTTTGATAATAATAAAATCTCTTTCCGTATGATCAGCCTCATCTTTGATGAAAACAAATTTCTTGTTGTCAATATTCACCTTTTCAAGATTCTGATTGATGCCTTTTCTTGCCTCAAGTCGGTCCAGGATTGCATTCAGGGTTCCATATTGGGCTTTCAGCCCTAATGTTCCGAAGAATAAAATCCCAATTAAAAATTTTCTCATATACTGTGTTTTATAAAAAAGTTTTGCCAGAACACTGTATCCTGACAAAACTTACTATTTTTTAACGTAAAATTAAAGATTACCTCTTCTTTCCTGCTCTCTTTCCAATGCCTCAAATAAAGCTTTGAAATTTCCTGCACCGAAACTCTGCGCACCATGTCTTTCAATGATTTCGAAGAACAGAGTAGGGCGGTCTTCCACAGGCTTGGTGAAGATCTGAAGTAAATACCCTTCTTCATCATGATCAATAAGTATACCTAACTCCTGAAGTTTCTTTAAATCTTCATCAATATGGCCTACCCGTTCAGGAACCATGTCATAATAAGCTTCCGGCGGTGCGGAAAGGAATTCCACGCCACGTTTTTTCAGTTCGGTTACTGTATGGATGATATCCTTGGTAGCTACTGCAATATGCTGTACACCTTCACCTTCGTAGAAATCAAGATATTCTTCTACCTGAGATTTTTTCTTACCTTCTGCAGGCTCGTTGATAGGGAACTTTGCATATCCGTTTCCGTTAGACATTACTTTAGACATCAGAGCAGAATATTCTGTGTTGATCTGCTTGTCATCGAAAGAAAGGATGTTGACAAATCCCATTACTTTTTCATACCATTCTACGGTAGGGATCATTCTGTTCCAGTCTACATTTCCTACACAGTGGTCTACATACAGTAATCCTGCTTCTTCAGGGTTGTAGGCACTTTCCCACTTCTCATATCCGGGCATGAACGCTCCGTTGTAGTTTTTTCTTTCTACAAACATATGAACAGTTTCTCCGTAGGTATAGATTCCGGACATTCTTACTTCACCATGCTCATCAGTTAAAGTTACGGGTTCCAAATATGGTTTTCCACCTCTTTTGGTAGTTTCTTCGAAAGCTGCATAAGCGTCATCTACCCAAAGTGCCAAAATTTTTACCCCGTCGCCATGTTTCTTTACGTGTTCGTTGATAGGAGAGTCAGACTTCAATCCGGTAGTTAATACCAATCTGATCTTTCCCTGTTGAAGCACATAAGATGCACGGTCTCTTACTCCTGTTTCAGGACCCGCATAAGCTACAGACTGAAAACCGAAAGCGGTTTTGTAATAATGGGCAGCCTGTTTTGCATTTCCTACATAAAACTCAATGTAATCTGTACCGTTAATCGGCAAGAAATTTTCTGCTTGAGCAATTTTCTCGGCAAATGTAAGTGTTGACATATTTTCTCTTTTACTTTTATTTTATTGGTATGCAAATTACAAAAAACTTGGATATAGGAAAAATATTCCCTACTAATCCTTGAATTTATTTAACATAACGTTAAAGAAAAGTTTATTTAAGTATATTTAAGTTTCATCTGTATGGAATCAACCGCCTACATTTGTAATACAAAAGACAAGTGAAAAAAAATATTTCGAACATGAAAGCCGCAGATCATCTCTGCGGCTTTCTTATTTTTCAGACGGTTTCTATTTTTCTGTTCAGTCTCCCGGCATCAGGATTATAATTATCCCAGATTTTCCAGGTATTATCAATCTTTTTAATAAAATAAATCTGTGTACTCAGCTGGTTCACAAAGTGCTCTTCTCCGGTTTCCCCGACTTTGAACAGCAGATTCCAGAATTCCTGGGATTCCAGTATTTTTTTGTCCGGTTCATCTGTTACAATATTGATATCAAAAACTTCGTAATTGGAACGGTTGTTTTTCGTTACCAGATGAAAATCCTTATCACATAATTCTTTACTGAACTGTGATGCCCTTTCCAGAAACGGTGAATCTTCAAACACAAGACCTTTCAGAAGTTCCGTATTATGCGCCGGAAAAAGTTTGTAGAACTCAAAGGCAGCTGCACAGTAATCATAGACGATCTGGGTCATGAATGAATTGCTTTCTTCTCCCTGATCATCCTGTTTCCTGTGTCTTACCGTGTGGATATAATCATTAAGGTCTCTGTAGCCCAGAAAGATGCATATTTTGTCTAAAGTTTTTAAAAATCTCAGGTCGCTGTGGGTTTTGTCCTGGTAATCGTTTTCAAAGAAACGCTGTAGCGTTACATGCGAAATGGTACTCCCGATTTCAAACTTTTTTCCTCCTTTCAGTTCCTCGGCTCCGGACAGCTCATCTTTGATAATTTCGGAAAGAATAATATAATGGCTTCTCTTCCATTCATTCACATTCCCCAAAACAGAATTCCTTACCTTAGAATGCTTTACAACTTCTTCTCGTATCGAATTATATATAGTTTTCAATTTCCTTGTTTTTGAAAGAGTTTTATCAAATATACTGCCAAAATATTAAAGTTTTTTTTATGATCTGTAGGGTTGAGATAGAAAAATGTTTTTAACATCTCACGAAAAATGCAGATTGAAAAACTTTATTTGCTGATTATCAGTGTTTAAATCTTTCAAATGCTGCTCTTTCCAACATTTCCCTGTCGTCAGGATGAGCAATACTGATCAGCTCCTGAGCTCTCTGGCGAAGGTTTTTCCCATACAGATAAGCGGTTCCGTATTCCGTAACAACGTAATGGATGTGTCCTCTTGTAGTCACTACACCGGCTCCCTGTTTAAGATAAGGAACAATTCTGGAGACTCCTTTTTTCGTTCTGGCGGTGATGGCAATAATCGGTTTTCCGTCTTCACCTAATGCTGCTCCCCGCATGAAGTCCATTTGCCCGCCGATACCGCTGTACTGCATGGTTCCAATGGAATCTGCACAGACTTGTCCCGTAAGGTCGATTTCAATGGCAGAATTGATGGCTACCATTTTTTTGTTTCTCATGATATTGATCGGGAAATTGACTTCACTCACATCCCGGAAGGCAAATACGGTATTATCGTCTACATAATCATACAGTTTCCGGGTCCCGAAACAAAAACTGGTAATGGTTTTATTATCGTTGTAACCTTTGTATTTGTTGTTGATCACGTCATTCTGGATCAGGTCGATAACGCCGTCACTCAGCATTTCAGTGTGAATTCCCAGATCTTTATGATTGGTAAGGCATTTCAAGACCGCATCAGGAATGGTTCCGATACCCATCTGAAGGGTGGATCTGTCTTCAATAAGCTCTGCTACATTTTTTCCAACCAACATTTCTTCAGGACCTACTTTTGATCCGTAATCTACTGTTGGAAGCTCTTCCTCATGCCATACAAGCTTGTGGATCCTGCTGATGTGGATCATACCGTCCCCATGAGTTCTCGGCATTCTTGGATTGACAACTGCCACGATGATTTTAGCCGTATCTACAGCTGATCTCGCTATATCTACTGAAGTTCCCAGCGTACAGAACCCATGCCTGTCCGGAGGGGAAACCGTTACCAGTGCTACGTCCAGTGGAAGAATGTTTTTTCTGAATAAAATCGGGATTTCGCTTAAAAATACGGGTACAAAATCACCTCTGTCGGAATTGACGGCATCACGCACCGGAGTGGACACAAACAGAGAATTGATAAAAAAATTGTCTTTATACTCAGGTTTTGCAATTTCTACATTCCCCTGCTGGGTAATGGAGACCATTTCTACATTTTCCAGCCTGTGTGACTGTCTTGCCAGTTCGTCAATCAAATAATTGGGGGTGCAGGCACTTCCGTGGAAAAATACCCGGTTGCCGCTTTTTATGGTGTATATTGCCTCTTCTGCGCTTATGTAATTATGCATATTTTATTTTTTTAACAGGATGTTGATTGTATTTTCAGCTTCAAAAAATGACCTCTCTTCCTTCAAAGATAATCTTATATTTTTACTTTTTCTAATTATTTTGCAGATATTGAAAAGGATTTTTATCATATCAGAAGAGGGGTGTATTACTTAAAAATAAAAGGCCAAATGCATTGCATTCAGCCTTTTATGATTTATAGAGATCGTATTTTTAATGGGAAACTTCAGCTTCAGCAGCCTGTTTCATACTTCCTGTTTCTGAGAAACGTAAATGCCAGCTGAATGCTTCTTCCAGCAGGTGAGGGGTATGGCCTCCACGCTCGCAGGCCCTGTCAAAATAAGATTGTAATTCTTCCCTGTAATCCGGGTGAACACAGTTGTCGATGATCTTCTGAGCCCTTTCTCTCGGAGCAAGCCCTCGCAGATCGGCCAGTCCCACATCTGTCACCAGGATATCAACATCATGTTCGGTATGGTCTGTATGGGAAACCATCGGAAGCACGTGGGAAATGTTATTACCTTTTGAAGCAGCCTGTGTCACGAAAATACTCAGATAAGCATTTCTTGCAAAGTCACCCGAACCTCCGATACCATTCATTATTTTTGTACCTCCGATGTGGGTGGAATTTACATTTCCGTAGATATCAAATTCTATAGCAGTATTGATTGCAATGACGCCCAGTCTTCTGATCAGTCCAGGAGTATTGGAAATGTTCTGTGGTCTTAAAACAAATTTATCCTTGTATCTGGAGAGATTTCCTAAAACCCTTTCGTAGCATTCTTTAGAAACGGTAATAGAGGAGGCCGAAGCAAAGCTGAGTTTACCGGAATCTATCAGATCGAAGGTGCTGTCCTGAAGTACTTCGGAAAACATGGTAAGATCATAGAAATTGCTGTCTTTAAATCCTGTAAGTACTGCATTGGCTACTTTTCCGATGCCTGCCTGAAGAGGAAGTAAACGGTCTGTAAGGCGGCCTAAACGAACTTCATTCTCAAAGAAATCAAGAAGATGTCTGGCAATAGCTGTGGTCTTTTCATCCGGTTCTGCAATATCTGCCGGGCTGTCTTTAAGACTGGTGAAAACAATAGCTTCGATTTTATCGGGATCCACAGGGATACTTTTTCTGCCGATTTTATTCCACGGTGCCACAATAGGGATAACATTCCTGTAAGGGTAATCTTCTGCCTGGTATATATCATGGATTCCGTAAACTTCTTCAGGAACTTCCGTATTGATTTCAATGATGATCTTTTTGGCCAAAGCTGCAAATGTAACGGAATTTCCTACGGAGGTTGTGGGAACAATGCTTCCGTCTCTTTCTATATAAGCTGCTTCAATGACAGCCACATCAATACTTTGAAGGTTTTTGGTATGGAGAAGTTCGGCGCTTTCACTTAAGTGCTGGTCGATGAAAAGAATTTCACCTGTATTGATCTTATTTCTTAAAACAGGATCTACCTGGAACGGCATTCTTTTTCTGATGACATCAGCTTCCGCTAATTTTCCGTCGGTTCCGTGGCCCAGTGAAGCTCCGGTCATTAAAGTGACTTTAAGGTTCTCAGTTTTTCCTCTTTCCGCAAGGGCCGGTAAAATAGCCTTGCTGTCACCCGCTTTGGTAAAGCCGCTGGACCCTATGGTCATACCGTCTTTAATGATTTTCACGGCATTTTCGGCCGTTGTTACTTTTTGGTGTAGACTTTCTAATCTGATTCTTTCTAACATGTAATATTGATTTTGTATTAAACCACCATTACTTAGGATGCGTCATGAAAAATAATGATGGTTAAATGGACTTAACCATGCCTTACAAATTTACGAAAAAAGACGCTTTAAATAAAGGATTTAAAGCGTCTTTTGTATGTAATCAGTAATAGTTTTTCTCTATAATAAGAAAGATCTTTTACGTTTTATTCGAGCCATGAAGTTTTGTATGACGGATCTTCCACTTTTAAAGCTTCTTCCGTGATTTTCAACGGACGGAACGGATCAACCATCACGGCATATTCTTCAGTGAATTTTTTTCCGATGCTTCTTTCCATGGCACCTGGATGAGGGCCGTGTACAATTCCTCCCGGGTGAAGCGTAAAGTCCATCAGGTCGATATGGTTACGGCTCATGAAATCACCTTCTGTATAGAACAATACCTCATCAGAATCAATATTGGAATGATTGTAAGGTGCCGGAATAGCCTGTGGATGGTAATCATACATTCTTGCACAGAATGAGCACACTACGAAATTGTGACCTTCAAAGTTCTGGTGAACCGGCGGCGGTTGGTGAATTCTTCCCGTAATCGGTTCAAAGTTTTTAATATTGAATTTATAAGGATAAAAATATCCGTCCCAGCCTACTACGTCAAATGGGTGTGTAGCATAGATGAAGTCGGTGATCTGGTTTTCTTTCTTTACTTTGATCAGGAATTCTCCTTTCTCATCCACAGGTTCTTTGAAAGAAGGAGCAATGATATCCCTCTCACAGAACGGAGAATGTTCCAGAAGCTGGCCGAATTCATTTCTATATCTTTTCGGAGTATAAATAGGAGAGTGGCTTTCCAATACGAAAAATACAGTATCATCAGACTGCAGTTCTATCTGATAAATGGTTCCTCTCGGGATAATAAGATAATCTCCGGTTACGAATTCAAGGTCTCCTACAAATGTTTTTAAGATTCCGGTTCCGTTATGAACATACAGAAGTTCGTCACATTCAGCATTTTTATAAAAATAATCCATTGATTTTCTTGGCTTGGCCAATCCCATTTTCAGGTCATTGTTCATCAAAAGGATCTTTCTGCTGTCCAGAAAATCGTCTTCAGGAGTGACATTCATTCCTTTGAACATTCTTGGAGTCACATTTTTTTCAACTGCAATTTTAGGCGTTACATCCTTAGGCTCACCGATCGATTTGATCTGTGTAGGACGGTGAATATGGTATAACAAAGACGAAATCCCATGAAAGCCCTCCGTTCCGAAAAGCTGTTCATAGTAAAATTTATCTTCCGGAGACTTAAAGATAGTGTGTCTTTTTGGTGGGATATTTCCCGCTAGATGATATCTCATTTTACTTTCATATGTAGTTTCTCAAATTTAATCATTTTTCATGAATTAGCTTGATCAATATTTTTTCTGATGTTTTGTAATTAAAAAATAATTGTTAGATTTGTCTAACAATTTTAATTTCATGAAGCGAATATTATTTTCTATTACTTTTTTATCATCATACTGTTTTGCACAGGAGACAGACAGTTTAAATATACATTCACCCCAAAGCATGGATTCTGCGAGAGTTACTAAAAGAGAAATCAGGACGAGTACTATAGAGGATGTAGTGGTTACCGGTACCATAAAACCGATGAGCAGATCAAAAAGTCCCGTGGCAGTTGAGATCTACAGTCAGAAATTTTTTCAGAAAAACCCTACACCGAGTATTTTTGAAGCCATCGCTATGGTCAACGGAGTAAAACCTCAGCTGAACTGTTCGGTTTGTAATACCGGCGATATCCATATCAATGGTCTTGAAGGGCCGTACACGATGATCCTGATCGATGGAATGCCGATTGTAAGCTCTCTTTCTACAGTATATGGGCTGAGTGGTATTCCGAATAGCCTGGTGGACAGGATAGAGGTGGTAAAAGGACCCGCATCTTCCATTTACGGTTCTGAAGCAATGGGAGGGGTAATCAATATTATCACCAAAAATGCTCTGACAGCTCCTAAATTGAGTGTTGATCTCATGACGACGGGCTGGTTTGAAAATAATCTCGATCTTTCCACTAAATTTAATGTGGGTAAGAATGCGGCTTCACTGTTAAGTTTAAATTATTTCAGCTTTAAGGAAAGGATAGATCAGAATAAAGATAATTTCACAGATACTGCTTTACAGAGCAGGATTTCTGTTTTCAACAAATGGAATTTTAAAAGAAAGGAGAACAGGCAGGCAAGTTTTGCCCTGAGGTATCTGTATGAGGACCGTTTCGGAGGTGAGATGCAATGGAATAAATCATTCAGAGGAAGTGATGAGGTATATGGAGAAAGTATTTATACGAACAGAGCAGAGGTTTTCGGGTTGTATGAATGGCCTTTGAAAGAACATATTGTAACCCAGTTTTCTTATAATTACCACGATCAGAATTCATATTACGGAGCCAATCCGTTCAATGCCCTGCAGAAAGTAGCTTTTGTACAAACCTATTGGGACAGAAGTTTCGGAAAGCATGATATCACGGCCGGACTTACTTTTAAAAGAACTTTTTACGATGACAACACCCCGGGAACACTGGCATCAGACGGCATCACCAATGCTCCTATGAAATCTCCGATCTGGGGAGCTTTTATTCAGGACCAATGGGAAATCAATGATAAAAATACTTTATTGCTGGGGTACAGATACGATTATGATAAGGTGCATCATTCTGTACATTCACCCAGACTGGCATGGAAATTTTCTCCGAACCCCTATCATACGCTGCGTTTCAATTTCGGTACCGGATTCAGGGTGGTGAATCTGTTTACAGAAGACCATGCTGCTTTAACCGGATCCAGGGAAGTCGTTGTGAAATCAGATCTTCAGCCTGAAAGATCGGTGAACGGAAATCTGAATTATATCTGGAAAATTCCTGTTGGAAACCGTTTGATAAATCTTGATGCTTCTGCATTCTATACGTATTTCAGCAATAAAATTGTAGGTGACTTTGATTCTGATCCTGATAAGATCATCTATGACAATCTTCATGGATATGGAATTTCCAGAGGGGCTTCCCTGAATGTAGACTTTGCTTTTCAGTTTCCTTTAAGCGTTAACCTGGGCGTAACCTATCTTGATGTTTACCAGAAATTTGATAATGAAAACCAAAAAACACAACAGTTACACGCTCCAAAATGGAGTGGAACTTATAACTTAACTTATAAATTTCCAAGCAATCTGACCATCGATTTTACAGGGCAGTTCTACGGGCCGATGAGACTGCCTGTTTTACCGAATGACTACCGGCCTGAATATTCACCATTCTATTCTTTAGCGAATATCCAGGTTTCAAAGACTTTCAAATCCGGATTTGAAGTGTACTGCGGGGTGAAAAATGTATTCAATTTTACCCCTGGAGATCCTCTGATGAGACCGTTTGATCCATTTGATAAACATGTTGATGATCCCATTAATAATCCGAATCATTATACTTTCGATACGGCTTACGGCTATGCTCCGATGCAGCGTATCAGAGGATTTTTGGGAGTAAAATATAATCTTAAATGAAAAAAATAGCTTTATTTTTAATGTTAGTGCCCTGTTTTTATCTGTCTCAGATGAAGACAGGCACTTTTTCTGAACTGGAAGCTTTGCAGAAAGAATTTCCAAAACCTGTGGTGATCCATCTTTATACGGACTGGTGTGCGGTCTGTAAAATTGAATCTTACCATTTGAATAAAGATAAAGAGCTGGTTAATTTAATGAATGATCATTTTTATTTTGTCAATTTTGAGGCAGAGAAAACGAAAGAGAAGATTCATTTTCAGCATCAGGAATTTGAATATCTGCAGAATGGGAACTCGGGAATTCATGAATTGGCGCTTGCTTTGTCAAAAAATAAAAATCAGCCTGTTTATCCTTTATGGGTATTTCTTGATAAGCATCAGAATCTGGTGTATTATCAGGAAGGGCAGATGACGCCTGAAAAAATGAAGGAGAAACTGTTGGAAATTTCTGCTTTGTAAAATCGGGAGATTTTTGTTGGAAACGCAAAGGCGCAAGTTTTTTCTTTGGTGATATTTTTAAGTCGTAAGGATTTTATCTGTGATAAAATTGTATAATTCTAATATATATGCATCAATTCTTGCTGAAAATTTTTGATTTTCTTGCGCCTTAAAACAGCATCATATTTATTTCTTTGCGCCTTTGCGTTTACCCAACTGTAAAAGGTCATCTTTTTATATCCCACAGATCATACAGAACACACAGATTTTTTATTGGTTGAATTTTTAAAATTTGTGAGAACTATCCCAATCTTTAAATTTTAAATAATTAAATCTTTTAATTCTTCCCCTCAGCATCTATCAACACCGCCAGTTGAATACAAGGTTCATCAGAGCGGTTGCTCCATGCATGGTTGGTTCCCCGCTGAATTACTATATCGCCCGGTTTCAGAAGCGTTTCTCCTTCTTCCATGATGAGGTAAAGTTCACCGGAAAGAATAATAATATAATCCAGTGTTGGCGTTTGGTGCATCATCGGATGAGTTTCTCCTTTTTTGAGCTCAATTCCTAAATCTTTATCCGGTGGAACAACTACATACCTGAAATAAGTGCCATTTTGGGGCGTTTGCGGAAATCCGGTGTTTGGAATTCTGGTTTCAAATTCTAAGCTTGCCGGCATTGTCCGGGTATTCCAGATGTCTGAAATAATGAGTCCCGGAAAGTGTTCTACAGCATTTTCAACCTGCTGATCTTCTACAATGGCCGATTTTCCTTCTCTGATTCCGGTTACGATACGTCTTGGTATTTTGTTCATAGTTTTAAGAGTTTTTCATGACGAGTTTGTGCCCCTGCGTCTGATTATTTTTTAAAATGGAATGTGCTTTTAGAACGGTTTCTAAAGAAAGATCTCCTATTATTTTATGTTGGGGAGGAAGGATGTCTCCGTTTTCAAGAAGTTTCTTTATTTCCAGTAAGCTGTTTTTATAGTAATCATATTTTTTAACCATGCCATAAGTATAATTGGAGATATTCATGATTAAAGTTCCTTTGTTGAAAAGGATCTCATGAGCATCTTTTGTTACCAGGGCCGTGACATCTGCATAAGTGCCGTTGATTTTTAAAACTTCCGCAGTTACTTCTGCCATATAATTGCCTACGAGATCAATTCCATATTCGAAGGGTTGATCATTGTTGGCTTTTAAAAGTTTTTCAATAAGATTTTCATCTCTGTAATTAACAATCTGATGACTTTGTAATCCTAAGCCGAGAAGCATCTGTCTGTTTTCTTCACTGCCAACGGTTACTGTAATCTTCCGGATGTTATGAGCCAGTAAAAGTTTGATTAGAAATGAACCGACACCTCCGGCCGCCCCGGTGACAAGAAGTGTGTTTTCCGGCTTTAATTTCAAACGGTTAAAGATCTGCAAAGAGGTAAGTCCTGCGGAAGGAATTGAGGCTGCCTGTTCAAAGGAAATGTTTTCCGGCTTAAGGGCTACAATGGCTTCAGGAACGGCAATATATTCTGCATAGGTTCCATTGCTTCCCATAGATCCGCTTCCGCAGAAAACTTCGTCTCCAATATTGAACTGAGTGACGTCAGCTCCTTTATCTACAACAATTCCGGATAATTCGCGTCCCAGGATCGGGGAACTGATTAATTTCCGTTCCAGTTCATTTTCCAGCATCTGATAATCGATGGGATTGAAACCGCTTGCTTTAATCTGGATTAAAACCTCATTATCTTTAGGTTTTGGCTGTTCGGTAAAACCGTCTTCCAGATTTCCGTTTTTATTTAAAATAACTGCTTTCATTATTGTTAATTTGATACACAAATGTAAAGAGGGAATAGTTTATATTTGCTACTAGTTAACTCATGGTAACTAGTTACCTTCATGAAACTATTATGGCAAAAATTATCGAAAACGGCATTGAGAGAGAAGCCAGCTGCACAGAAGAATTATTCGCAATGCGGGACAGTCTGGATGTTTTAGGAGGAAAATGGAAACTGATGATTCTCCGGTATCTGACGAACAGACCGGATCAGATGATCCATTTTAAAAAGCTGGAACGCAGCATCGAAGGAATTTCTGCGAAAATGCTGAGCAAAGAGTTAAAAGAGCTGGAAACCAATCTTCTGATCACAAGAACCATTCAGGATACGAAACCTATCACGGTAACCTATGCCGTAACGGAGTATGGGAAATCTGTATTTCCGGTGACAGAGACATTAGTCAATTGGGGAATAATCCATCGGGAAAAAATTAAAGAATCAATGGGATAGTTATACGATATTGGAAAATGTAAAGAAGCAAGAATTTTCCTTTAAATATACCTTAAAGTGCAAGGATTTTATTTTTGATAAAATTTAATTCTGTTGAATTTTAACTGAAAACAAACCTGCTGAAAATCTTTGATTTTTTTGCGCCTTAAAGTTTTATGTTATTAAATTTCTTTGCGCCTTTGCGATTACTGATAATATTGCTTCATAGAGAAAAGATCAAATTCTATCTCGATGAAGAAATCCTCAGACCCGTGTGGAGCTGAGGATTTTTAATAATACCAAATTATATTAATTTTTATCTAGCCAGGACTGTACCAGTTCAGAATGATCTTCCACCCATTTTTTTGCTGTGGCTTCTTTGTTTTTACTGTCTTCCATTTTTGTTAAAAGATCAGTCATGGTTTCATCATCGAAATGGAGCCTTGAAAAGAATTTTGCCAGATCCGGATGATCTTTCCCAAAGCTTTTTCTGGAATAGGTTTTAATCTGTTCAGCTTCACCATAAATCTTTTGGGGATCATCAAGAAATTTAAGTTTCATTTTACCGAACATCCAGTGGGGCTGCCATCCTGTAACCACAATCCACTGTTTGCGCTGTATGGCATTCTGTAATTCTGTGATCATGGCGATGGTAGAGGAGTTGATCTGTCTGTAATCCAGCTTATAATCAATAATGGCTTTATCTGTACCGGTCGTTAATCCTGCTCCTTTCTCAATTCCAATAATTCTATGATTGAACTGTTCCTGGTGCTGATTAAGTTCTTCAATGGAATTAACAGGAACGTATTCAGGAACTACCAATCCTATACGGCCGTTATCATAATTGGTTCCAAGATGAGTCAGCCCCGGAAATTTAGCAAGTTTTTTGGCATGGGTGTAAGGAAGCCAGACGCCCATGAAAAGGTCAGTATCTTCATTATTCATTGAAGCCAGAATCATATCCGTAGAGGCTTTCTGAATAATGACATGATAGCCCTGCCGGTCCAGAATAGCTTTAGCAATATGGGTCATTGCCACATCTTCTGCCCAGCCGTCTACCATTCCTATAGTGATATATTTAGAGTTTTTTATGTTTTCACACGAATTTAATGCTGTAAAAATGAACATTAAAACGGGGAAAAAAAGGTATTTTAATTGTTTCATTTTATTGTTTTTTCTTTACAAATCCCTGGGTGATCCTGTCCAGGATGATGGCTAAAATCACAACGGACAGTCCGCTTTCAAATCCCAGACCGATATCCAGATTATTAATTCCTTCCAGTACTTTTTCTCCTAAGCCGCCTGCAGCAATCATTCCTGCGATAACCACCATGGATAAAGATAACAGTATGGTTTGATTGATCCCTGTCAAAATAGTTTTCATCGCCAGGGGAAGCTCTACTTTAAACAAAATCTGTCGGTTGGTGGCCCCAAAAGCTCTGGCTGCTTCCACAATGTCTTTCGGAACGGCTTCTATTCCAAGTGTTGTTAATCGTACCGCAGGCGGCATTGCAAAAATAATGGTGGCAAAAGCACCGGGTACTTTACCGATACTGAAAAATAATACGGCAGGAATCAGATAGACGAATGCGGGCATGGTCTGCATCAGATCCAGTAACGGACGGATGATTTTGTCAGCTATTTTGCTTTTAGCGGCAAAAATTCCCAGAGGGATAGAAAGGATAAGGGCTGTAATAGTGGAGACAAATATAAGGGCCAGGGTTTCCATGGTTTCTTTCCATAATCCCATTAAAAATATCAGGCTCAGTCCGGCTGCGGTTATCACAGCGACGCCTTTTCCGGCCTTCCATAGTGCCAGCAGCGTAAAAAAGAGAATGATTGCATAAAAAGGAGTGTTTGTTAATACCCATTCAATCCCCATGATAGAGGAATTTCCTATGTGTTTTATGACATCAAATACAGGTTTTCCGTTTTCTGTGAGCCAATTGATTGCAGTTTCTACATATTGACCTATATCTATAGTTTTATTCATCTTATTGGTTGTTTGCAATTTCTTTTAATTCAATAATTTCTTCTTCGTTAAACTTGGTCGCTTCTATGACAAGGGATAACTGGGTAACAAGACCTAAAAATTTATTGTCTTCATCAATAACAGCAATGGAAGATTTATTTTCGGAGATCAGCGGCAGCATTTCCTCTACCGTCACTTCAGGATACACTGAAGGAACGTTACTGTTGATAATTGATTCTACCGTAGGTTCTTTCTTTTTGGCGATCCGGACCACATCATTAAGGGTTACAAACCCCAGAAATTTATTCTGAAAATCTACTACCGGAAGGTTTTCTAAGCCTGTGGTTCTCATTTTTCTTAAAGCGCCTTCAGGGCCGTCTTTTCTGAAACGGACTACCGTAGCTTTGTCGAACATCAGAGATCTGGCCGTGATGATTGTTTTACGGTCTACTTTTTCTACGAAAGCTTTTACATAATCGCTGGCAGGGTTGGTTAAAATATCTTCGGCTGTACCTATCTGTTCTATGACCCCATCTTTCATAATGACGATGCGGTCTCCGATTTTGATGGCTTCGTCCAGGTCATGGGTAATGAAGACAATGGTTTTCTGTAATGTATTCTGCAGTTCAAGCATCTGATCCTGCATTTCAGATTTTATCAGTGGGTCCAGTGCAGAGAAGGCTTCGTCCATCAGCAACACTTCGGGATCATTTGCCAAGGCTCTTGCCAGCCCGACTCTCTGCTGCATTCCTCCTGAAAGTTGCGAAGGATACTGGTTTTCGAAGCCATTTAAGCCCACAATATCGAGTGCTTTCTGTGCTTTTTTATCCCGGGAAGCTTTATCTTCACCTCTTATCTCCAGCCCGAAAGCTGCATTGTCTAAAATCGTATGATGAGGCAGCAAACCGAATTTCTGGAATACCATACTCATTTCCGTTCTTCTTACTTCCAGCAGCTCTTTATTGTTTTTCCCTGTGATATCATCGTCATTGATGTATACTTTTCCTGATGTGGGTTCATTCAGTCTGTTCAAACAGCGCAGTAGAGTAGATTTTCCACTTCCTGACAGCCCCATGATGACAAAGAATTCGCCTTCATAGATTTCGAAACTTGCTTTGTTGATTCCTATGGTACAACCTGTTTTTTCAAGAATTTCCTTTTTGGAAAAGCCTTTGTCTAAAAGTTCCTGTGCTTTTTCTTTGTTCTTACCAAAAATAATAGTCAGATCTTCAACTTTAAGTTTTACTTTTCTACTGTTTTCATTTTTTTCCATATTCAGAATTTTGAATTAATAATTGATATAAAAAATTGTACACCAATTCATTATATACGTTTAGCTTTAGTTGTTCTGCTGATGTGACAGGATAAAATAATTTGCTGGGCTTTTAAAAAATAAAAGCTTTCAACAAAAAAAAATAATGCATAAGCACCATGAGGCCTTATGTTTATTTTAAATATTTCAATAGATTATACTCTAGAAAAAGAGTGTATATGTAAAAAGAAGCTAATCTTTTACATAGATTCTACAATTAAATTACTGATGAGGTAATTACAGATATGTGTACTGAACAACTTGAATGCCTACTTTGCATCAAAATGCAGGCCAGCATAAAAAAACTGTGTATCAATTTTTTATGACGGTGCAAATTTACGGATTTTATATTAAATGGATTTTTTAAGCCGTAAAGTGTTGGTTTTTAGTGTGGTTGAAAAATGAGCTGCTATTCGTGTTTTTTTTCTTTCCTGCTAAAAAATAGGAGAGTATTGACAATTGTAAAAAATTAAAGTGATCTTTACCGTATGAAGTATAAAATTACTTCAGTAAAACTGCAATAATCGCCAGAATTGCGGGCAAAGCCTGTACAAAGAATATTTTCTTCGTTGCGGAAATCGCTCCATAGATCCCTGCTACAGCTACACATCCTAAGAAGAATAAGGCTACATTGGTTTGCCATTGCGGATCTTTGATCAGAAAAGACCAGATCAGTCCTGCGGCCAGAAAACCATTGTATAATCCCTGGTTGGCAGCCAATCCCTTTGTAGGTTTAAACATTTCCGCAGGCAATGCTGCTTTGAAGACTTCTTTTCCCTTGGTTTCCCATGCGAACATTTCCATCCAGAGGATATAAAGGTGTTCTAATGCGACAGCTGCAATGAGGATTTTAGCAATGACTTCCATGATTTCATATTTTGTGATTGTAAAACTAAAAAAATAAAGTTAAGTTTGAGTATTCAATTCTAAAGATGGATAATTTCAAGGCACATTTAAATAAATTCATTACAGTAACAGATGAAGAATATACTTCCATTTTTTCTTTCTTCGAGGTAGTAAGGGTAAAGAAGAAACAAAGCCTGATGCTGGAAGGGGAAATCTGCAGGACCATGTATTTTGTGGTGGAAGGCTGCCTGAGAAAATACTTTATTAATGAAAAAGGGGTAGAGCACACCACTCAGTTTGCCATTGAGAATTGGTGGATTACGGATACATTTGCTTATGAAAGGCAGATGCAGACGGATTTCAATATTCAGTCTGTAGAAAAATCTACCATTCTTGTTATTGATTTTAAAAATCAGGAACTATTACTGGAGCAACATCCTGTGATGGAAAAATACTTCAGAATCATTTATCAGAGAGCATATGCCGCTTCTGAAAGAAAACTCCGCTATCTGGCAGAATATTCAAGAGAAGAGCTGTATGTTCATTTCAGTACATTATATCCCTGGTTTATTCAACGGATACCTCAATATCTGATCGCTTCATTTCTGGGTTTTACTCCCGAATATTTAAGTGAAATCAAAGCAAAATTACGTTCTTAAACCAGTTTAAGTTTTTTACGGATCAGATATCGGAAATTTGTCATGTGATTAAAAGCCAATACAATGACAGATACCCAAAATCAATTTCCACAGCTGTTTTTAAGATCAGCTCTTGCTGTAACGATGCTTTCAGCAGTGGCAGACCGCTTCGGATGGTGGAGTAAAGAAAACTCATCATGGGGGAATATGGAGCGTTTTAAAGAATATACAAGACAGCTTACATTTTTCCTTCCCGAATCTTTGAGCACGGTTTCAGCGTATGCCGCTACTTTTCTGGAAATTCTTTTTCCTTTACTCCTGATTTTTGGATTTAAAACAAAGTTCGCAGCCTATGGAAGCAGTATCCTGCTGCTGATTTTTGCCCTGTCTATGACCATTGCATCAGGACCAAAAGCCCCGCTGAACTATTCCGTATGGGTAGGGTGTGCAGGAGCTCTTTTACTGGCTGTGCAGCCACAATATTCTTTCAGCATAGATCAATTAACCAAAAAATAATATAATAATGAGCGCAAGATTAAACATTGCAACAGTAGATTCAGCAGCTTACAAAGCGATGATGGGATTAGAAGGATATTTACAGACAACTTCTTTAACCCCTATTCAAAAGGAATTAATTAAAATCAAGGCTTCCCAGATTAATAAGTGTGCCTTCTGTCTTGATATGCATACGAAAGATGCCATTAAATATGGAGAAACGCCTCAAAGGATCTTCATTCTGGATGGCTGGACAGAAGCCAGGGAGTTTTTTACGGAAGAAGAACAGGTACTTCTGGCAATGACTGAGGAAATTACTTTAATCAGCCACAAAGGATTAAGTGATGAAACATTCCAAAAAGCAAAAGCATTCTTTGATGACAATCAGATTGCCCAGATCATTATGGCCATTGTAACTATCAATGCATGGAACAGAATTGCAATCAGTACCCACATGCCCATCGCTAAATAGGTAGTGATAATACAGTTTTTATACTAAAAAAAAGAGCTTTTCAACACTGAAAAGCTCTTTTTTTTGGATGTTAAATAGCAAAGCAGAAGGTTCCGTGGGTATTAAATTCTGTAATTGATATTTTTAAAATTGTATAATCAGTACCTCAGGTCCGGAATAGTAAATTACGCATTATTCTTAAATCTGAGAAAGAAATCAATATACAGCTACCGGATTCACATTCACCTGGGTAGACCCTACATAGAGAGGCTGTCCCAGTACAAACAGGAATTCCCATACTTTCTGTTTTACCAGCGGGCGGCTGTCAATTAATTCTAAATTATAGATTCCTTTTTTGGCCAGCATATATTGGTTGATGGGAAATTCTTCTTTACTTTTTGGATTTGGATAGACCTCAGAAGCCCAGGTGTCACCACCGAAAGCAACAATTCCCTGGTCAGCTAACCATTTTGCGGCATCCATTCCGATTCCCGGCTCAGTTTCTAAGAACTGTTTATTGTCTTTACCTATCAGTTCAAGCCATCCTGTATTGAAAAGAATAACATCACCTTTTCTCAAAGTAAGCCCCTGTTTCTTTAAGACAGATTTGATATCCTCAACGGTAAATTCTGTCCCGCCGGGTACAATGGCTTTTCCATAATGAGACACCATATCAAGAACTACACCTCTGGTTACAAAAGGAGGTACTTTCTCAACACCCAGTTTTTTTACGCCTTCTACGGTTACAAAATCTGTAGCTTTATTCCCGTTATAGTAAACATTATCAATACCGATGTGTCCTATGCCGTTAAGCTGAGTGCCTACGCCGGTCCATCCGTTCACCAGTTCATCGTTGAATGTAAACCTGTTGGGACCAATACTTTTTCCACCCTGTTCTCCGGGCTGGATGTTGTATAGATTGAAGCTTCTGTGTCTGAAAGCCGGTAAGTTTTTATCAATAGGAACAGCCAATGCCAATGTTTTGCCTTGTTTTACCAGTCCAAGCGCCTGTTTTACCACTTCAGGTGTTAATAAATTCGCAGCTCCGATTTCATCCTGCGCTCCGTAAGCAGACGGATACCATGACTGGTCTGCAGGATTAACAAGGGTTTGTGCGTTTAATGCAATGCTGTTTATAGTCAATAGGGTTACTAACCCGAATATTTTAATCAGATTCTTTTTCATTTTTTATGATGTATAGGTTAAAAAGAAGGGAAGTTGGAAGCGGGAAGTTGTTGCAGTCTCTGAACAGCTGGCATTCCGGTTATTGAAAATGATGCTTCCGGGGTTACTTTTCTTTAAAGAGAAAGGAAGCTGGAGGAGGGAAGTTTTTGAAGTCGGTCAACAACCTGACAGTACTTTCATCCTCCCTCTTCCGGCTTCCAGTTTTTATATTAAATTTCGCTTAAAGCAGCGTTGATGAAATTCAATTCTTCCTGAGAAAGGCTGATATCCATTGCTTTTGCATTGTCAATAGCCTGCTCTGCATTTCTGGCACCTGCCAAAACTACTGTAATGGCTGGCTGTAAAGTAGTCCATCTTAATACCAGTTGAGAAAGACTGGCCCCTTTTTCCTGAGCAATAGGTTCAATTTTTTCCAGGAATGTTTTTACTTTATTCAGATCAAACTGTGAGAAATACCCGTTTCTGTGGTCATTGTCTTTTAATTTGTTATCCTTAAAATATTTACCTGTTAAAAGACCTCTTTCCATTGGGCTGTATACGATAATTCCTGAATTGTTCTCTAATGAATAAGGAACAAGATCATTCTCAATAGAACGGTTCAGCATACTGTAAGAAACCTGGTTGCTGGCTAATTTCAAAGTTCTGTTAGCCTCTTCCATCTGGGCAACACTGTAATTGCTTACCCCTGCAGCACGAACTTTTCCTTGTTGGATCAACAGTTCCATAGCTTCCATCGTTTCGCTGATCGCTGTGGTACTGTCCGGCCAGTGAAGCTGTAAAAGGTCGATATAATCAGTCCCGAGTCTTTTTAAGCTTTCTTCAACTTCTTTGATGATGTTTTCTTTTGAAGCTAATTTATATACCGGAATTACTTTTCCTTCATCTTCAGCGTCAAAGAAAAACTCTCCTTTTCCGTTGTTGCTTCCGTCCCATACCAGCCCGAACTTGGTTAGCAACTGGATTTTTGAACGGTCTTTTCCTTTGATGGCTTCACCAATCATTTCTTCGCTTAATCCGAAACCGTAGAAAGGTGCTGTATCAATAGAAGTCACTCCATGATCCAATGATGCGTGAATTGAGTTAATAGAGTCTTGTTTTTCATTACCACCCCACATGTTACCGCCAATGGCAAAAGCTCCGTGTGTGATGGTTGATAATTCTAAATCTGTATTTCCTAATGTTCTATATTCCATTTTGTTTGTTTTAAATTGTTATTGTGTGCTAAACCTTGAAAGACTCAAAATATATTGTAGACATCTGATTAACCGCCCCCGTCAAATCTTTGATTTACCACTCCTCCGAGAGAGGGATTTGCAGCCGTTTGATCAGAAACTCATGAAAATCGTAGATCTTCAAAAACTTAAGTGCTCTTCTCAATAGTCTCTGCATAATCACTTGTATTTACTTAAGTGTTTAAAAGCTTTTGTGCCTTTGTGGTTAAAATGATTTATTATGTAATTCTTTTAAAATTGCTTCCCCAACACTCTTGGCAGATTGCGGATTTTGCCCGGTGATCACTCTCTGATCAGCAACTACATGGTTCTGCCAAAGCCCTGATTTTTCAAATTGTGCCCCTCTTTCTTTCAGTCTGTTTTCTAATAAGAAAGGAACAACGTTTGTTAATTTTACTTCAGATTCTTCTTCATTGGTAAACGCATTGATTTTCTTTCCATCTACCAGGTATTTTCCATTATTAAGTCTGATATTTACCAATCCTGCCGGCCCATGGCATACCCCTGCAACAATACCACCGTTTTCGTAAATTTCTGAAGCAATAGCTGCCAGTTCTTTATTATCTGCAAAATCCCACATGGCCCCGTGTCCTCCTGCATAAAAGATGGTTGAATATTCTTTAGGATCCACCTGTGACGGTGTCATAGAATGATCAATCTTGTTTTTGTATTCCTTGTTTTCCCAGAATTCTTTATTGACAGGATCTTTTAAATCAAATCCATCTACCGGTGGCGTTCCTCCTTTGGGGCTTACAAAATCTATCTCATACCCGGCTTTGTAAAGAACTTCCCATGGATGGGAAACTTCACCCAGGTAGTATCCTGTATCTTCACCTGTACTTCCTTTTTTATCATGGCTTGTAACGACGAATAAAATTTTCTTTTTCATGTGTTTTGATTTTTTAGTTTGTGCCTGAACGAACCCGATACTCAGGACTGTCAGCATTAACAGCATTATTTTCTTCATCGTTAAATGATATGGGTTAGGTATATCTGAGGCTTTTCCTGGAGTTTTTCATCTGCCAGAGCTCCAAATGCTTTGATGTAAGGCTGTTGATTATGTAATGCCAATCCTTCTTCACTTTTCCAGATCTCATAGAAAATAAAATGGTTCTTATTTTCAATTCCCTGGTGAAGGTTGTAAAGTTCGCAAGCCTCTTCTTTTCTGGTTTCTTTTACCATGTTCTGAAGAACTTTCAGTACCTCTTCCTGGTGTTCTTCTTTTGCTTTTATGACTGCTGTAAGGTGAATTTTCATGATACAAATTCCGGTTTTAATTCCTGTTCAAAAACATTTCTCACATGCTCTCTGTAAAGCTTCATATCGCGCTCTATATTGGCATTTTTTTCCACATCATGGAAGTGGAAGCTCTCCATTTTTTCTAAAGACACAAAGGCATTCATTCTGTGGAACCCAAATAATGGCCCGTCATCTACACTTGTTTCATTGAAAAATTCTCCGGGAAGCGTAAAGGCCGTTGCCGGTGCATTCCAGCTTGTGGTCAGCATATATTTTCTGCCACCAAGCATTCCTCCTGTTCCGTAATTGATCTCAGGATTCGCTGCATTTCTTCCGTCACTCATATAAATTCCTTTGGCGTGGCCTGCAGTGAAAACTTCATCGATATATTTTTTCAACCCGTTAGGAAGCTGAAACCACCAGATTGGGGTATGGTAAATAATATAATCTGCCCAAACGAATTTTTTTACTTCTTCATGCTTGTCATAATCCTCGCTTACATTAGTGATTTTTACTTCTACATTTTCAAACTCCTGAAGAACGGCTAATGTATTTTCTGCGATAGTCTGATTATATTTTCCTCCGGAATGTCCGAAGTTCTGCCCTCCGTTGATGATGAGTACTTTTTTCATTTTTTATGACTGTTTAAATTTTACTCTGCAAAGTTAGTAGTGTATTTTGTATAATAAAAATAATATAAATTATAGTAAAGTATCAGAATATTTATAATTTGTTTTTTGATGTAAATCAGTTCGTTTGTGAGCTTTCAGAATAAAATTTAATGCAATGGCTTTTGATAAAATGCCTGATGATTGCTAAGGGAATACTTAATAGTAGTCTATGAATTGATGAATAAAAATTGTCCGTTATGGTCAAATATCATATCCCTAAAGAATTGATTTCATTCTGTGTCATGTACATTTGTTTGGCAAAATTGAATGATAATGATACAGATAGCGATTTTCAGTGATGTGCATGGGAACCTTCCGGCGTTGGAAGTGGTCTTGAAAGATATGGACCGAAGAGGAATTCATCAGAAATTCTGTTTGGGAGACCTGGTAGATTTTGCTCCCTGGGGAAATGAAGTGATCCAGAAAATAAGGGATCAGAACATTCCCTGTCTGATGGGAAATCATGATGAAAGAATTGCTTTCGATATGCCTGTTTTTCCTTTGGATAAGCATTCTGAAGAAGAAACAGAGGCGAGGTTTATCGCTATAGACCATTCAAAAAAGCATATTATAGAAGAAAACAAAAAATTTCTTTCTGTACTTCCTTTCCATTTGAAATTAAACTACAAAATAGGGAATAAACATTGGGATATTCAATTGGTTCATTCCAGTCTGGAAAGCAATGATACTTACTTATATGACTCCGAAAAAGATGAGGTTTTTATCAGTATGCTGGATGACTCCGGGGCAGATCTGATCGCTATGGGGCATACTCATATATCCTTTACAAAACAGTTTGAAAATAGCAGATGGGCTGTCAATTGTGGCTCTGTGGGCCGCTCTAAAGAAGAAAACAGGCTGGCTTCCTATCTGCTTCTTACGATGGATGAAGAGAAAATAACCCCTGAAATTATACAGCTGGCCTATCCGGTGGAGAAAACAGTGCGTCAGATACGGGAAAGCGGGATTCCTGATTATTATGCTTCGTTTTTAAAGAATGAAAATGTATTAATATTATAATTATTTTGTAATTTTGTATCAGAATATTAATAAATAAGTCATGGTCAATTTAGAATGGTACCGTACTTTTAAGGCGATCTATAAAACCGGGACGCTTACCGGAGCTGCTGATGCTTTATTCATTTCACAGCCGGGAGTAAGTTTACATTTAAGTTCGCTGGAAGCGTATGTAGGGTATAAATTATTCGACAGGACCGGCAGAAAAATGATTCCTACAGAAAGAGGAAAAGTATTGTTTAATGCCGTCGCAGAGCCTCTTACCAGATTGGAGGATGTGGAGAAAAACTTTCAGAAATCTACAGAGAAACATACCCCAACCATTAGTGTCGGAATGTGTTTTGAAACGTTTCAGACTACGCTGGAGCAATATGTTTCTACATTACCTTTTAATCTGATCATCAGCTTTGGAGAATATCCGGAAATGCTGGATCAGCTGGATAAAGGAATTCTTGATCTTATTATCACCCCGAAAAAAGGATCTTCTCCCAACATAGAACATGAAGCATTCTCGTCTGAGCAGATCGTTTTGGTCGGAGGAAGAGATGTTGATAAAACTGCTTTCAATAAAGTGCTGAAAACAAAAGATGCAGAACAGATCGAAGCGTGGCTGAAGAATGAGAAATGGTACGGAACCACCGGAGATATGGAACACCTTTTCCAATACTGGACTCTGAATTTCGGGCACAAACCGAATTTCCGTCCCAATTATATCGTTCCCAACCTGAATTCCATCGTCCGTTGTCTGAAGGGAGGAACCGGACTTGCTGTTGTTCCCGATTTCCTATGCAAAAATGCCATTGAGAGCGGTGAGATACAGCTGATCTGGGAAGGAAAGAAAAAACTTGAAAATACCCTTTATTTCGGATGTAGAAAAAAAACGAACTATCAAACGGAAATAGAACATATTAAAGGTCTATTCCGTAAGGTGATGGGTAAGTAAAACCATATCCCGCATCTGTAAACCGTTTTCATAAATCGGGGATGGGTAATTTTCAATAAAGAAATCTTTACGCATCCCTGTTTTAATAAAATTATTTCTCTCATAAAACCTGATCTGCTGGAAACCTGTATCTGAAGTTCCTACCGCTAAGGTTTTATAACCATTTTCTCTGGCAATTTCCTTTGCCTTGCTGATGAGAAGACTGCCGATTCCTTTGCTTCTGTAGTTTTCAATAACAGCCATATTTTTTATTTCCAGTTCAGTAGCGCTGTTTTTGTACAATGCCATCACAGCGATATCTTCATCTCCTGAGGACAAAAGATAAATATCGGAACTGAAAATATACTGATTAATCGCTTCGACAGTTTCATCCGCCAGTAATAATAAGCTATACGGGATTTCCGAATCCGGACTGATCTTATAAAACGTGAATTCTTCCATTTACAGACTCATATGAATAAGCGGATAATCTTTTCCTGAGCCATCTTTTTCTGACCTTCCCACTTTTTTGAATCCCATTTTTTCATAAAAGCCGATTGCCTGCGGATTCTGTTCATTGACATCTACTTTGGTAAGTCCTGTTTTTTCTTTCATAAATTGATAAAGTTCCTTTCCATAGCCTTTCCCACGCATGTCGTTATGAATGAACAGCATTTCCAGGTTGCCTTCCACTACTGAAGCGAAACCTTTGGCTTCCTCATTTTCTGTAATTAAATACACTTCCAGGTTGGGAAGATAATCTCTTGGAATAGCTTCTTTGAAATAGTTGAAATCTTCTTCTGACAGAAAATCATGGGTAGCCTTTACAGCAGATTCCCAGATTTCCATAATAGCAGGATAATCTCCGGTGTTGGCTGGTCTGATATGATGTGTCATAATTCTGAATTTATACAAAAATAAGGAAAATAGCGACTGGAAGCCAGATAAGACATGGTTTGTTTGCCATTAGAAAGGTTTATATCCATCTTAAAAACCTATGTAGCTGCTGGGTTTAATATTTACATGCAGATTTAAACATAAAGATCCTTCCGTCTGTCAAGACTTGCTCAATACCATTTTTTAACAGAAACAGTAAAATTGGTAAGTCTAAATCCCGATTTTTTATCGCAAATTTGTTTAATCACTTTATATTAAAATCAAAAATCAAGAGATTATGCAAAAGAAAACCTATGCAGGGCAACCTGTGGTCACTTTAAATAACGGGGTAGATATTCCGGCTTTAGGATTTGGAGTATGGCAGATGGATGATCTGAAAGAATGTGAAAATGCTGTCATCAAAGCTATTCAGACAGGATACAGAATGATTGATACGGCGGCTATCTATCAGAATGAAACTGCTGTAGGCGCTGCTGTGAAAAACAGTGGAGTAAACAGGGATGAACTGTTCATTACTTCAAAAGTATGGGTTCAGGATCATGGGTATGAAAAAGCTAAAAGTGCTTTTCAGAGAACATTAGACAGGTTGCAGACGGATTATCTGGATATGTACCTGATCCACTGGCCGTATGGAGATTTCCTGGGCACCTGGAAAGCATTGGAAGAACTTTATCAGCAAGGGAAAATAAAAGCCATAGGTGTTTGTAATTTTACTGTTGAGAAACTGGAAGAGCTGAAGGCCCACTCAACGGTTTTACCGGTTATCAATCAGATTGAGCTGCATCCTGTATTCCAGCAGAAAGAATTACAGGTTTATGACAGGGAAAATAATATTGTAACACAGCCATGGAGCCCGCTTGGAAACGGTAATGCAGATCTTTTGAACAATGCAGATCTGAAAGCGGTTGCAGAGAAATATGGTAAAACTGTTGCTCAGGTCATTTTAAGATGGCATTTGCAGGAAGGGTTTGTTGTGATCCCGAAATCTGTAACACCGTCAAGAATTGAAGAAAATTTTAATGTATTTGATTTTGAACTGACAGAAGATGAAATGAACGTTGTTCGTTCTTTAGATACAGGAAAAAGATTATTCTTTGATCCGAAAGATCCGGAATGGGAGCAGAAAATGCTGAAATCTGTAGCAGATATTTAATGGCAAATGTGGATTGGATCTATTCCAAAAGATTTGATGAAGATAAAAAAATAGTCACTTTAAAGAGTGGCTATATTTTTTCTTTTTCAAAGTATGAAGGGTTTAGTTACAGGCTTTTAGTTATTGAATTTTTGATTGATGATGATTTCAATTATCTCCTTCAGATGAGCGTTGCTGAACATGAAGACAGGGCAAAGAATAATTCTGATCTGTTTCAGGAAAAGGGTAGGGTGCCTGAAAAGATATTGGATTATCTGGAAATATTATTGGATTCAGATTTTAAAAGCCTGAAGCAGAATTATAATTTTAGTGATTATGATATTTCTGACATCGGCTCACAGCAGTTTCTGATCAATGTGGATGAGGGTATTGAAGTTAATATCAAAGAAGGACTGCCTGTAGAGTATTTTGAAACAGAGGTTGAATTGTTTTTGTTTGAATTTAATGAGTACATGAAAAAATGGGTGGAAGAAAAATATGAAGCCTGGATCCTAAATGAGTAATATCATGAAAGATCTCTAACCTTTATTCCTGTTTTATTCGTAAATTTTATTTAAAATAATTCTTATGTTCTGGCCGGATACAATCAGTAAAAAATTAGGTGTTAAATACCCTGTCGTTCAGGCTCCCATGTTTGGAATGAGCACGCCACAAATGGTTGCAGCAGCCGGGAAAGCCGACTGTCTGGGATCGCTGGCGCTGGCTGACCTTTCTGCAGATCAGTCTGTCGAACTTATCAGGGAAACCCGGAAGTTAACAGACAGGCCTTTTGCTGTCAACATTTTTGCCCATCGTATTCCTGAAGTGACAGATGCACTGCGGGACAAATATCATAAAACAAAAAAGTTTATAGAAGATTTAGCAAGGGAAAATAATATCCACGTAACTCTTCCTGAACTTGGTGCCATTCAGGTGAAAAGCTACCATGATCTGATAGATCCCATTATTCAGGAAAACTGTAAAATTTTAAGTTTTATTTTCGGAAGCCTGGATGACGAAAGTATCCAAAAATTAAAAGCAAACGGTACAGTTCTTATCGGAACCTGTACTTCAGTAGAGGAGGCTCTGATTCTGGAAAGGTCGGGAACAGATATCATCTGTGTACAGGGGATTGAAGCAGGTGGCCACCGGGGAGCCTTTGATGCAGACCATATTCCACAGATCGGAGGACTGTCTTTGTTATCTCAGGTATATGATCACGTGAAAGTACCCTTGATCTATGCTGGAGGTCTTTACAACGCCGGAACGGTACATGCAGCAAAAGACCTGGGAGCAAAGGGCTTTCAGGTGGGAAGCCTGCTGCTGGCATCTGAAGAAAGTGCCTTGAGACCTTTTGAAAAAGAAAGGCTTAAAAAGGTAAAAGAAGAAGATATTATGCTGACAAGAAGTTTTTCAGGACGATTTGCCAGAGGGATCAGGAATAAATATATAGAAACGGTTGAAAACTCAGGATATATTTTACCCTATCCCTATCAAAATAAACTGACAAATGAACTGCGTAAAGCCGCCAAACTTCAGCAGAATGCAGATTTTGTGGGAATCTGGACCGGACAGTCTATTCACGATTACAGTGAACGTTCTGCCACAGATATCCTGAGAAACCTCATTGAACAGGTGGAAGCTGTTTAGCGTATAAAAGTTCTGGTACGCATTACATCTTCAACTAGGGCTTTTGAAAAACAGACTGGAAGTTAAATGCATAGGGTGAAGGACCATTTTCCTGCAAATATTCTAAACGTTTCAAAGCTTCGTCTATATCCGGGTATTCATCATTTTTAATCCACCACAATGCATAGTAGGCTTTTCCATATTTTTGAAACCATTCCTTTCTTCTTCTTAAAAAATCAACATGAAATGTTTTATAAGTGTAATATTCCAGGGATTCTATGTTTTTCCATACAGATAAGTTGATCATGACCTGTTCATCATGTAATGGATTAAATCCTGTAGCATTGTTGTCATCATCTTTCAGTCTCCAGATAAATCCATCACTTTCTTCGGCCAATTGGTTGACCGAATCAAGATGGCTCACAAACTCAGTCATTATGGGATCTTCAATATTAGCTCCGATCATTCTGGCAATATTAATTTGTGCTAGTTGGTACATTTTTCTATTTCTTTTATTCTGATTAATATTGTGTAAAAATAGGTCCTGTACCATTAGTATAAAATAACTATCAATATAGATACTATTAAAAAAAATGAAAAAAGAATGTGAAACCTCCTATATTAATGTTGATCAAAAATCTTATCCCTGTGCAGTAAGCTTTGTTATGGATCTCATTGGAGGAAGATGGAAAGGAGTTATTCTCTGCCATTTAAAAAATGGAGATAGAAGATTTGGTGAGCTGAAGAAAGAGCTTTCTTTTATTACAGAAACAACCTTAAGTATCCAATTGAGACAACTGGAAAGGGATCAGCTGATAACAAGAACCGTGTTTGGAACCAAGCCTCCGGTAAAAGTGATATACAGTTTATCTGATCTGGGTTTGACATTTATCCCTCTGCTTGATCATATTAACGATTGGGGTAAAATTACTTTAGAAAATAGAAAAAAGCTGTCCCAAAAGTGAGACAGCCATTTTTATTCGTTGAATTCAATGATAAGCTGGTTCATGGCCGAGCCGGTAAAGGTTGTGGTAGAGCCACTTAAATCGTTCCATCTTCTTTCTGTATTGCCGGAAGTATTATAAATATGAGTAGAACCCTCAGTTCCTCCTGAATTGTTAGGCTCTCCTGGCGCAAACCAGTTTTCCGTAGTGGCCGGGTTGGTAGACCAGTTCATTCTGAACTCTTCTCCCGTAATCCATTGAAGCCTGTCCGGGTTGCCGGGTCTCTGAATCTTATTAAAGCCGATCCATATATTGTTCCCCAGATTATATCCGGTTCCTGAAGCTACTATATTGGTTGCCACCCAGATTCTTTCAGCATCGCTGGGCATTGTTACCAGATAACCTCCCATTTGTTTTCCAAAGCTGAACGCATTGAACCAGTTGATTCCCTGTGTAAGCTGGTATGCACAGTAGGTGTGATTATTTACAGACCATTTTTTACATCCCAGTTCTGCCGCTGTTCCTCCTCCCGGTACTGGACCGGGCGGTTGAGGCCTTGTAGCTACCGGTTTGGGATCATAACCTAATATGGTGCTGTTAAATCCTGATGATCCGCTACCGAGATCACTTCTGGAAATCTTTCTTACATTTCCGTTAGTATCAGCAGAAAGTATATCGTCATTGCCAGCTCCCTGTGGTAGAGTACGGATCCTTAATTCTCCGTTATTATCGAGCGATTTTGTGGGAGTAGTTGTATTGATCCCCACCTGAGCTCCTATGAAATACGGTAAGACAATGAATGCTAAAATTGATTTCTTCATGTGTTTCCTTTTTATTATTCATTAAACTCAATGATGAGTTGGTTCATAGAAACATTGGAATTGGCAGTCAGTGTACCGTCAAGATCATTCCATCTTCTTTCAGCATTGGCTGAACTTGTAAATATATGGGTGGCTCCTTCAACTCCGTTAGAGTTATTGGGTTCTCCGGTATTAAACCAGTTTTCTGTTGTTGCAGGATTGGTAGACCAGTTGATTTTGAATTCTTCTCCGGTAATCCATTGAAGCTGATCCGGATTTCCGGGTCTCTTGATTTTATTGAAACCAATCCATATGTTATTGGCCAGGTTATATCCTGTTCCTGAGTTTACGATATTAGTATTTACCCAGGCCCTTTCCGCATCATTAGTCATGGTTACCAGATAACCTCCCATTTGTTTTCCGAAGCTGAATGCGTTAAACCAGTTGATAGGCTGTGAAATTTGATAGGCACAATATGTATGATTATTCACTGACCATTTTTTACATCCCAGTTCTGCCGCTGTTCCTCCTCCCGGTACTGATCCGGGTGGTTGAGGCCTTGTAGCAACCGGTTTGGGATCATAACCTAATATGGTACTGTTAAATCCTGATGACCCACTGCCGAGATCACTTCTGGATATCTTTCTTACATTTCCATTTGTGTCTGTAGAGAGAATATCATCAGCCGCTACGCCTATGGGTAAAGTGCGGATCCGTAATTCTCCGTTGATGTCGAGTGATTTTGTAGGAGCGGTTGTATTAATACCAACTTGTGCATTTAAAGCGCAGGGTATAATAAAAAGTAGAATCGTTTTTTTCATTTTATGTTTTGTTTATTGTACCAAATATATAAAAAATATCTTATGATAAATACTGTAACTATTTGATTTTTAAATGTTTGTGAATTTAATTTAAAATACTTTCTGTATTCATATTTGTTTATATGTGAATATTTTTAATCTATAATTGGTTTTTTATTAAAATCATAAAATGTATTTGAATTATGTATGGTAAATTGATTGTGTCAATAGCATGATAAATGAGACCTTATCATATCAATAGTTATGACATAGGATGATTGTTGAAATGCTATAAGTTTTGACATAGCAGGTGAACGATACAGCTTATTTACGGGCATAGAATGGTTAAAAAAACTCCTTCCAGAGCTAACTGAGAGGAGTTTAGGTATTGTATAGAAGCAATTATCCGATTTTAAAATTCAACCGGCTTATCGTTCAGATTGGTTATTTCGTCAGATCCAGCCCTCCGAAGTTTCCGGAGCTCATCATCAGATAGACTCCATCTGTTTTATCCAGAGTATTCCAATAGGCGTGAAGATCTTCTGCATTGGTGAATACCCTTAAGCTTTCATTTTTGAATTTCTCTTTGATGAATTCAGGAGAGATAGGTTCCATTCTTTTGATCTTCAGGGCATCTTCGGAATAGAAAACAACAGCTTCATCCAAACCGTCCATAGCGTGATCATACTGTTCAAGGAAAGCAGGATTTAAACTTGAATAGGTATGAAGTTCCAGGAATCCGTATTTCTTTTCATTCTTAAACTGTTCTTTGAAAGCTTTTACAGCAGCTTTTACTTTACTCGGTGCATGGGCAAAATCTTTATAAAGGGTTCCTTTATCTTCTCTTTCCACTTTTTCAAGACGTTTGGAAGCTCCTTTGAAACTCATGATCGCTTCGTAGAAATCCTCATCCATGATTCCCAGCTGCTGGCAGATATGTCTGGCTCCTTCAAGGTTCAGCAGGTTGTGGGCACCGAAAACAGAAAGAGGAACATCTCCCATTTCGGTTTTTAAATATACTTTCCCGTTATTGATCTCATATTCCGGAGTTTTATAAGGGATCTTCCTGAAGTAGTTTTCTGCATTTTCCACTACCTTCACTACCTCGGGGTCTTCTTCATTATAGACAAGAACGCCTCCGGCAGTAATGCTTGCCACAAACTTCCTGAACTGCTCAATATAATCATCAAACGTTTTGAAAACATTGATATGGTCCCATGCAATACCGCTCATCAAAGCAATATTCGGTTGGTATAGTAAGAATTTTGAACGCAGGTCAATAGGGGAGGAAAGGTATTCGTCTCCTTCCAGCACCATAAAGTCATTGTCCTGAGTAAGCTTTACCATACAGTCGAAACCTTCCAGTTGTGCTCCTACCATAAAATCCACATCTTTGCTGTGGAAATTCAGGACATGAAGGATCATTGAAGTAATCGTTGTTTTCCCGTGAGATCCTGCAATGACAACTCTTGTTTTATTTTTAGACTGCTCGTACAGGAATTCAGGATACGAATATATTTTCAGACCCAGTTCCTTTGCTCTTGCCAGCTCAGGGTTATCCTGATGGGCGTGCATCCCAAGAATGACAGCATCAATATCCGGAGTTATTTTTTCCGGGAACCAGCCCATTTCCTGAGGCAGTATTCCCTTTTTCTCCAGTCTTGATTTTGATGGTTCAAAGATCGCATCATCTGAACCGGTAACCTGGTATCCTTTATCTTTTAATGCGATGGCAAGATTGTGCATGGCGCTGCCGCCAATGGCAATGAAGTGGGTTTTCAATTGTATTTACTGTTTTTTAACATTAGTATTAATGATCTGCTGGAAAGCCTCAAGAATATTATTCCAATTCGTCTGATAATTTGGAGTGATCATGCTGGCATCTGATTTACTGCCTTCATTAGGACCTTTCTTGATGTTGACAGACGTAGAAATATTGTCGTACAATTTTTTATGGTCTTCCTGAATTCTTCTGAAATTATTCTGAGAAAGAGTCTGATCCAGTTTCTTTAAATCTTCATCTGAAATTTTAAAATCCTGTTTGTATTTTTTTCCCTGGCCTTCAAAAGAATAATGGGCATTATTTCCTTTTATAAGCAGGTTTTCATAGACAGGGGCATAGCCTCCGCTTTTTGCATAGCTGATATCAAAATCCGAATATACTTTCTGGCTGTTGCATGAAACTAATACTATGACTGCGAATAAGATTCCAAGTATTCTGTTCATAATTTTCTTATTTACTTTAATTATTTGAGTCCTTTTGTTCTAATTTTTTAGCTTTAAGTTCTTCATCATAACTGTGTAATAGGTTGAAGTCTTCAGTCTGCTCAATGGCAGTCATGATCTTCAGTAAAATTTCCGGTGCTTTTTCATTATCGTAGTCGATATCCAGGGGGGCCTTAAACTCCATGGTAGGTTTTACACCGGTAACCTTTACCCGAAGTCCTTTTTTATCAAAAGCTCTTCTGAATCCGTTGATCTTGATAGGGATTACGATAGGACGCTGATTTTTTACCAGTTTAGCGGTTCCTCTTCGTCCCTGTGCAAAAGCGGATGTTGTTCCCTGCGGGAAAGTAGCCACCCAGCCATTATCCAGTGCCTTCATGATATTGTCTACTTCACTCATATCTACCATCCTGTTGACGGTTTTCCCTTCAGCTCTCCAGGTTCTTTTTACCGTTACAGCACCTGCAATCTTAAAAATTTTAGGAAGAATACCTTTATTCATGGTTTCTTCAGCTGCAACATAGTAAAAATCAATCTTGGGATTCAAAAGATAGATCGGATTTTTAATGGTATTTAAATATCCGTTGTTTACGGCACAGAAAGCATGGTACATGGCAGCAACATCTGCAAAATAAGTCTGATGATTAGACACAAACAATACATTGGAATCCGGAAGATCCACAAGATGCTCTGTGCCGGTAATTTTCAGTTTATTAAAGCCATTAAACCTTCTGTAGGATACAACTCCCAAGATAAAAATAATAAACCTTTTCAAAAAATAAGGGGTACCGAATGCATCGGTGAAAATATTTTTCTTCGCCATTTTTCAATTAAACACGGTAGTGCAAAGTTACATTTTTTTCAGCAACTGGCTGAATTCACTTAATATCATCGCTGTAGCACCCCAGATAATGTATCCGTTAAAGTTGATGACAGGAACTTCTTTTCCGCCCGCACTCGGAAGTGCCATAATTTCAGGAGTGTCTGAAAGGCTTAGAAATGAAGTAATGGGAAATTCGATAACTTCCACCGCTTCACTCTGCTGTAAAATAAATGCGGGATTCTTTCTGGTATATGAAATATAGGGATATACATAAAAGTTGCTCGGCGGAATATAGATGGGAGACATTTCCCTGATGATCCGTACATAATGTTTATCAATGCCTATTTCTTCAGAAGTTTCACGAATAGCCGTCTCAGCAAAGTCCCGGTCCATTTCCTCACGTTTTCCGCCCGGTAAAGAAATCTGTCCGCTGTGCCTGTCGTGTTCATTGATGGTTCTCTGGATCAATGGAAAATACCACTCGTTATCCTTCAGGTACAAAACAATATTGACGGCAGCAAATTTGGGATTTTTGGCCAGCACTTCATCGTAGGTGAAAACAGGACGGTAGGGAGGGGAAAATATTCCATGGGCATGTTCCCCGGGAAGTTCTATACTTTTTATTTTCCGTAATAAATCTTTTCCAAAATTTTCCATAGCTCAAATTTAACAATATATCTTGAAGAAACGGGAGACTTAACATTAATTAACCTATGCCGATAAGCAGGAAAACTGTATGATAAAGACTGATGATCACAATAACCTGTATGCAAAGCATATCGATATTTTCTCAAGAGCGGGTTGGGAAAAACAGTATTATTTAACCGTTACAGTAGCAATATGTTTCACCGGAAAATTAACAGAATTGGCGATGAAACAATATTCGTTAGCTTTATGATGAAGTTCTTTTGCTCTTTCAATCATTGATTCTTCTGTTACTGTGACAGCAGGATGCAGGACTGCTTCAGTGAAATGCCCGCTTCCATTGGTTGTTTCTTCCATAATGCCCGTTGCTTCATCCGTATATTCTGTAACGATAATCCCGGCTTCTGAGCAGAAGTGCAGATACCATAGCATATGGCATGATGAAAGCGAAGAAAGAAACAGCTCTTCAGGATTATGTTTGGTTCTGTCCCCACGGAATGAAGGATCAGAAGATCCCTGAATGACAGCTTTATGCTCTGCCGAAATAGTATGGCTTCTTTCATAATCCCTGTAACCGGTGGTTCCAGTTCCCTTATTTCCTGTCCACTGAGTGGTAATTTTGTAATGGTGATTTTTCATGTTATAAAGTTAAAAGATTAAAAGATTAAAAGATTAAAAGATTAAAAGATTAAAAGATTAAAAGATTAAATGATTAAATGATTAAATGATTAAATGATTAAATGATTAAATGATTAAATGATTAAATGATTAAATGATTAAATGATCTTGCTGTTAAACCTCAATATTGTTTTGGCCTCATCGATAGGAATTTTAGCCCGGTCAAATTAAAATAAACCCAAAGTTCCGTTGGCTTTAGCCTGAACCTATGTTTTTTCTGCATCATAAAAAAACCTCCGGTACAGCCGGAGGTTTGAATTTTGTCTTAATTAGAGAATTCTATCAATTCTTCTTTTTTGGAATTGTAGATTTTGTATTCTAAATATTTAAAAGAATCCCTTGGTACAATGGTTACCCACTTTTTGTATTTGATAAACCATTTCATCTGGATGCTTTTGATGCCTTTGGTTAAATAGGCTTCTACGAAAGGGTGTACGTGCAGGTAGATTTTTCCTTTTTCTTTCTGCAGGATGTTTCTTAAAGTTTCACCCATTCTTTCCACGATTACGATCGGAGCTACAATTTCTCCGTCTTTGTTCGGGTTTTCTTCTTTGGTTTCGATCTGCTTTTCCGGACGGTTTCTTTGTCTGGTGATCTGGATCAGTCCAAATTTACTTGGAGGAAGTATTTTATGGCGAGCCTTGTCGCGCTTCATTTCCTCTTTTAGATGTTCATAGAGATCTCTTCTATGTTCAGAATTCGGCATGTCGATGAAGTCAATCACAATGATTCCTCCCATATCACGGAGGCGAAGCTGCCTTGCGATCTCGGTAGCTGCCATTTTGTTCACTTTCAGTGCGTGTTCTTTATTGACAGCGGTTCCGGTGGTAATATTATTCCCGGAATTAACGTCTACGACGTGAAGAGCTTCTGTGTGCTCAATAACAAGATAAGCGCCTTTAGAACTTGGAATATTAACGTGTTTTCCAAAGCTCTGTTTAAGTTGTTTTTCAACATTGTAATATTCCAGAAGAGGAATATGAGAATCATAAAACTGGACAATATTTTTCTTTTCAGGAGCAATTACTTCAATGTAATTTTTCATTTCACCTACCATCTGCTCGTCATCACAGATGATATTGACGAAGTCCTGGTTAAAATTGTCTCTTAAAATAGCTGAAGCCTTGTCTTCTTCGCTTAAAACTTTAGATGGAACCTTATTTCTCTGGATGTTTTTAAAAGTGCTTTCCCATTTCTGAACCAGCTGGTTCATATCATTGTGAAGGTCGGCTACTTTTTTTCCTTCGGCCACTGTTCTGATGATGACCCCGAAACCTTCAGGTTTAATGCTGTCAATCAGGGTTCTCAGTCTTTCTTTTTCTTCAGAACTTCTGATTTTTTTGGATATTGAAACCTTGTTGTCGAAAGGAATCAGTACCAGAAAACGTCCTGTCAGAGAGATCTGGGTAGAAATTCTTGGGCCTTTTGTAGATATAGGTTCTTTAGTAATCTGTAACAGAACCAGATCGTCTTTGGCGATCACTTTATCTACTGTTCCGTTTTTGTCTATTTCGGGTTGTATCTCGAAATTTTTTAAGCTTGAAGTGCTTTGTTTTTTAGAAATAGTATCTTTTAAAAACTTTCTGTATGTAAGATATTGGGGCCCCAGGTCCTGATAATGCAGGAATGCATCTTTATCATATCCGATGTTGACGAATGCAGCATTCAGATTGGGTGCCAGTTTTTTTACTTTTCCTATAAACAGATCTCCAACTATAAAATCGCTTTTGTCTTCTTGCTCATGAAGTTCACATAGTCTTCCGTCTTCCAGCAGTGCAATCTTTGTAAGATCATCTTCATGCGAAACTATTAGTTCTTTCTTCATTTTGTTATAAGATAAAATTGTTTAAGATTATAGGAAGTGGATGTTTTTTCTCGAATAATTCATCTAATAAATATAAGGATTTAGAATGAAAACCTGTATATTTTTATTAAAATAATATTTGAAATCTTCCGTTTTCCGCAGAATCTTATAGTTGCAAACAAAAATATAGTCGGTGAACTTTAAAAATATAAAACCACCAACTATATTATTATATTGTAAATCTCGAGAAGAAGAGATTATTTTTTCTTATGTCTGTTCGCTCTTCTTCTTTTCTTTCTTTTGTGAGTCGCAACCTTGTGTCTTTTTCTTTTCTTTCCGCTTGGCATAATTTTAATTTTTTAGTAACTAGTTAATATTCAGTTAATGTTCTTATTTTACTGCAACTTTAGTTTTTACTTTCTCTACAAAAGACTTTGAAGGTTTGAAAGCAGGAATGTTATGAGCAGGAATCTCAATTGCAGTATTCTTAGAAATATTTCTTCCTGTTTTAGCAGCTCTTGTTTTAATGATAAAAGATCCAAAACCTCTCAGATAAACGTTATCCCCATTATACATAGAAGTTCTGATCTCCTGCATAAAAGCTTCTACAACTTTCTGTGTTTCATTCTTTTCTGTTCCCAACTTATTTGAGATGGTGTTTACCAATTCTGCCTTTGTCATTTCCTTATTTTAATTTTAAATTTTAGGTGTGCAAATTTAGTTAAAAAAATTGAATACTAGCAAATTAGTGGCAAAATATTTTTATTCAGACAGTTGAGATCTTAATGTATACACTATATTAAGGAGGTCTCAGGAGAATTTAATAATTTAATAATATAGCTCTGTCATAAGCCGGAATTCTACAGAAAATCCACTGAAATAATTTTTCTTAATAACTGTCAGACAATGATTTGTTGTCTTGAAAACTTATTTTTGCTACAGTTATTATTCAGGGGAAGTGGGGCCTACATACTTGAATTATAGTATCCGTTTTCCACACAGAAACGGATCAGGTGAAGTTTTGTTTTCAGGCCAAGCTTTTCTGTAAGACGGTTGATGTAAGTGTCAATAGTTCTTGTACTCAGATTAAGTTTTTCCGCAATTTCTTTGTTGCTGAACCCTTCATAGCAGAATCTCATCAGCTGTATTTCGGCCGGGGAAAGCTCTTCCTGTCCCTTTTTCTGCCTGTCCATATACTCCTGCACTGCAAGGGGCTGCTGTTCCCATTCTTTGGAGTAGGCTTGGTAATCAAACTCTTCAGAAGCTATGCTGCCTTTGATAATATCTTTAATGATGGTGCTCTTTTTCTCACAATAATAGATATTGGGTATTTTGGCCAGAATATCTGCCATGTCTTCCTGGTAGGTGCCGGAATACGTGATAATAGGTGTTTCAGAATTATTTTTTCTGATGTATTTGATAGCTTCAATTCCGCTTAATACCGGCATAAACAATTCGATGATGAACACATCTTCCTGTCTTCTGTAGATTCTGTTCACAAGTTCATGCCCATTATTACAGTCGTTCAGAAGCATATAAAAAGGATTCTCCATCAGTGTTTTGATCATTATTTTCTTAAAATAAAAATCACTGTCTGCAATTGAGAAACGCACGGTATTAGATAATATTTTACTCATTTTTCAATATCGATTTGGCGAATGATATTTAAAATTCCGAGGCCTAATTTATGAAAAACTTATTAAAGAGGAAATTAATATTAATTTAATCAGGGTTTTCACGAAACCGGCCTGGGGAAATTACGTATTGTGCATAAAATTTTTTTTTTATATTTTCACAGGCCAAACAAATCGCAAATTATGTCTTCGAACAGGGAAAAAAAATTAAACAAATCTGACGTCAGAATAGGCATTTGGAAGTTTATTCTGTCTTTTGCTATTTTGTCAGTAGTATCATTCGCATGTCTGTTTCTCTTCTTTAAGAGCTACGACATACAGCGGGAAGGGATCAGCAAGGACTCTGAAGCCTACAAAGAACTGATGCTCCGGAGCGACGTGCTGAAAAATCAAGTTGACGAAATCTATGATAAAATGGCCCAGCTTAGTCTTAATAAGGTGGAAAATGAGGTTTTTCTCAGAACCAGTATTATGGATAACGTAAGAGACGTTAAAAATATTATGAAAGCAGACAGTGTTCAGAATTTTAAACATTATGCTGTACTGATGAAACAGATAGAACCCATGCTGAAATTAAAAGCAGACATCATGGTTGTGGAATCCCGCAAAAAATTTGCGAAAAGGGATCTTGAAGACTGTATGAACAAAATAGACAGAGCCAACAGCGAGCTTAGAAAGGATCCTACAAGAAATTTTACAGGAAGTAAAAGAAGAAGATAAAAAGAAAAGATATGCAAGGACAAATCACATTATCTAAAAAGGAAAGGCATTATCAGTTTTTTTATTTAATACTGATGCTGATCACTGCCATGATATTTTTGGGCATCATTTTTCTGAAAGGATTTGTATCTCCTTTTTCTGATGAAGATGTAAGAGGAATCCAGAACCTGGAACAGAAAGCTGAATTTGAACAGCACCAAAAAGTTATTTTACCGATCATGGACAGCACTTATACTATGATCACCAAACTTACGACTGACGGCCCGCAGCCTTTTGCTGAAAATAATATCCAGTTGGGAGTGAATGATCTTAACAGCTATTTCAGCAACAATAACGTCATCGATATTCGAAAGGACGCCTATCCTCAGATTGCCAAATTTTACAAAATGTATTTTGAAGACAAAAAGGTAATTGCAACAACCACAGAAGATATTAAGATCTTTGAAAAGCAGGTGGAAGACTGTAGAATCGGATTTAAAGATAAACAGAACAAAATTTACGAACGCGAAAAAGACCTGAAGGCAAGAACGCAGTAGGGAAAGCATGGAAATACTAGGAACTAAAAATAAAACACATCACAATTATTAACTATGAATTATTTTCAAAAGAACAAGAAGAACATTATTATTGGTGTTATAGCAACATTGCTCATTGCGGCACTGGTTGCTTTGTGGCTGCAGAAAAAAGTGATTCACTCTGCCGATGATATTGTTGGAGTGGTTTACCCTAACTCTCTGGCAGTAGGAGATACCCTTTTATTTGAAGATAAAACCCAATTTGCAAAAACCAAAAGATGGAATTTCGGAGACGGTACAACTTCTGATAAAAGCAATGGTATACACTTCTACAATAAACCCGGATATTACCAGGTAAGTTTGATCATAGACAACAAGTATACGAAGTCTTTCCCGGTAATGGTAAACGCAAGAAGCATCCAGAAAGCCAAAGATACGGCACAGATCAAAACAACGATTGAGGCGCCGGCTCAGGCTATGCAGAATGAAAATGTGTCTTTCCGCGCCGTTTCAGAAGCTAAATCGTTTGCATGGAAATTCGGGGAAACAGGAGGTACGGATGCCAAAGAAAAATTTGCTATTTATTCTTATAAACAGCCGGGAGATTATCTGGTAACCCTGCTTACCGAAGAAAATGAAAACCCTGTCTACCACCGCATCAAAATTCTTCCTGCTTATAATGCCCTTGCGGAAGAAGAGGTATCTGTAGAAGATTCTTATGCCAAAATAGATGATGATTTCAAATACCACCTGCAGCAGATTGCTAACGGAAACAGCTTCAATATGCACTACAACTACCTGCTGAAAACTTATCTGTGTAACAATGAAAATACAGTGGTGAAAGTAAATGACAGCAAGGTAAACAATTTTTATATGTATTGTGCAGGCCTTCAGTTTGACAAGAATACCGTAATTCAGACTGTAAAAGTGAATTTCGATGATAAGCAGAATTGCGTAACGAAAGTAGATATCAACCAAAGCAAATAATACCGTCCGGAATTCCGGATGCGCCAATCATAAAAAGATAAAATAGGATGAAAAATAAATTTCCTCTAGCAGCATATTATATAGGGTTATCAGTATTATTGACGAGTTGCCAGGTAAAGCTTCCGTCTAAGAAAACCCCCGAGCCTTCTCAATACAGTATGGTAGACGGCTCTCCCGTAGTCAACGGATTTCCTAAAAAGTCAGTGCCTTGGATTGTGGTTTCAGACCGTTCAAGAAATACGGCTTATCTGGATAAAGATGATGAAAAGTCATACAAAGAAGTGAAATTCCTGGAGCCTCTGATGGTGCTGAAACACAGGGACGGAATGGTAAAAGTAGCAGAATATGTTCCTGATGCTTTAATGAAAAAAGTTTCATCAAAATCCATTAAAACATATGGCTGGATTCCTGAATCCGACCTGCTTCTGTGGAACAATTCCCTGAAAAGCGAAAGAACAGGATATCCCGTAAGAGTAGCGGTAGTGCCGAACAACAGCGAAGTCATCAGAAGTGCTGAAAGGTACTATAAAAATGACTCGATCATGGTGTTCAACTCACCAAGCCTTATTGAAACAGCCAATGTGAAAATTCCTAACGGACAGATGGTATATGTTTACAAACAGGCTGAAAATAACAAGAGATTCCTGGTAGGGAAGAAACCCACTATTGATATAGACAGCATTGGCACCAGCCTTTACGGTTGGGTAAGTTCCAATGTGATCTCCACATGGGGTGAGCGCTCTGCCATAAAGCTGAAAAATACAACAGGAATCAGTGATACCGGTTTAGGAATCCATGAAGGGTATCCGGGCGGATCAGCATCAGATGCAGAAAACAAAACGGCAATTCTTCTTACAGATGTCAATAAAAGACCTCCGCTAGAAAATATTTTCCCGGTAACTTTACCATTGGAAGGAACCCCTACTCCTGATCTCAAGACGAAATATTTTACCAATATTTTAGATTACAGCAAGAATTACGTATTCAACGTTTTGGGTGAGGAAATTTATTTCGACCGTTATAAGGAGATTACGGAAAGAGATAAGAAAATGAATATTGTTTTTGCATTGGATATCAGTGCTGCCAATGCACCGTATGCTTCCATTGTAAAATCATTATTACAGGATCTTCAGCTTAGATTTGAAAAACCGTCTTATTTCAGTACTGTAAAATATGGGGTGGTTTTATATAAAAATAATCCTTGCGGAAATAATGTTTCCGTTTCTAACCTGAGCACTGATTACAGCAAAATTACGACGTTTATCACTGAGAAGAGTAATGAAATGAACTGTGCGAGTAACAGCGGCTACCAGCCGGTAGGTGAGGCTCTTTCTGCAGCCGGAAACCTTCTTTCAAATGTTCCTGATGAAACCAATATCGTAGTGACTGTAGGGACCTCTGCCAGCCAGAGCGGGAATATGTACAGCGTGATAAGTTCCCTTACACAGGCTCAGGCAAGACTGATTATGTTCCAGACCAATGCAAGATCTTCAGATAACTACAACGATTTTGTATTGATGGCAGAAAATGTGGTAACTAACACCGCAAAAAATATTGCTGAACTTAAAAAACAGAAGATCACTGACCAGTATGATGTTCTTACCAAAAATAACTTCAGCCTGGTAGAAGGCGACGAAGGATTCTTCTCGCTGGCCTATCCTAAGCAAAGTATGTCTCAGGGCTTTGTAATCTTCCCTAAAAAAGGTGATGTTGCAACGCCTGGATTCCTGAAAAAATCTGTAGACAGCCTTATTGCACAGGTAACGGTAGATAACCAGAATATTGATAAATCACTTAATAACTATTTCCACTCTTCTGTAGGAGCGGGTAAAACAGATGTTGATCTGAAGTACAAGTATCTGTATCCGGGGCTTACCAATCCTGTATCTGCAGGAATTGCTGCACAGCTGATCAACTACGGAAATCCGTTCCTGGTAAAAGGATACATTCCAAAAGATCTGAAAGATTATGAGCCAGCCATAGAAAAAGGGATCCTGATTTCTGAAACAGAATATGATAATCTGAAAGCTTTCTACACAGAAGTATATAAGAATACCGAAGCAGATCGTCCGAACTTTAACCAGGCAAAAGCCGTGAAGGAATATGTGAAACTGCTGAAGAAGTACAATCCTACCATTAAATTCCTGGATAAAGGAGAGCTTTATGAGCTGCCAATGTCCTATGCAATTGGAATGAGTACAGGATTCGACCTTTCAGAAGAAGAACTGATGGCGAAATATAAGCTGAAGGGATGGAAAAAATCAAAAGTAGTTCCTAGTGAGACCGTAAGAAATTATTTCCAGCATTATAAAAATCTGGCAGACAGAATGCTTGCCAACAGAAATAATCCTGCAGTAAAAATTCAGCAGAACGGACAGACATTCTACTGGCTTAATGAATACTTTACCCCAACAAGGATCCCAAGAGAACAGCCGGAGTATACTAAACATTAATTGTTAGTTTTTATAATATCAAAAGCAGGAGTTTGTACTTCTGCTTTTTTTGTTGATGAAAAACTGAAATCAGAAATTACTTTAAATAATAGACATGAATTTTCTATCCGGAATTATCTTATTGCACTCTCAGTTTTCCTTTCTCAATGTTCACTTTTTGGTTTGATTTTTACTCTGTTATTTCTCTTTATAGTGTAAAAATTATATTTTTCTTAAAATCGGGAAATAATTTAAAATGCCTTATTGACAGGAGTTGCATAGTAGTTTGTAAATCAAATATCGTAGAATTACGACAAGAAATCGTAGAACTACTACAATTTTTCAGATTTATGGTGAAAAGTTTTTTTTAGAAAAAAAGAGCCTCTATATTTGCTATACAATCACCGAATCACAAAATATTATTAACGATTAAAATTTACAAATCATGGCAGAAAGAAATTCGAGAGGAATCTTAAAATTCAACAACGGCGAAGGACAGAAATTATTAAAAATGAACTACAGCGTATCGAGATCTACAGACGTATCCGGACGTGTAGCATCAGATCCTTCCAATGCATTGATCAAAGTTACAGTAGAAGCTACTGACAAATCAGACATCCTTGAAAGCTTACTGAACGGAAAATATAAGCCTACGGTAGGAGAGATTGTTTTCAACAAATCTCACGAAGAAGGAACACTGATCACCCTGAAATGGGAAAACGGATATGTGATCCAGCACGAAGTAGACTTTGACGCTATTGACAGCAACAGTATGTTGATCAGTTTCGTAATCAGTGCAGAAGGAATTGACTATGGAAACTCACGTTTCGATGGTTTATGGCCTGCAGCTGGTAAATAAGCTGATGATACATCTGAAAATTATACACATTATCAACATTCATAAGAAAAAGACTGTCCTTGTTAAAGACAGTCTTTTTTGCCTGAAATTTTTCTTTATTTAAACTTAAGAAATAGCTGTTTCGCAAAATATTATTATCTTTAATACTCACCAAATCAAACACAAAGCATATGAAAACCGAATTGTCAACGAAGGGACCATCTTTCCGGCCTGCTCAAAATGCAGATGCCATATCTGAGAACCATCATACAGGAATCAACCGGCTGGTAAAGCTGTCGCTGGTGGTGGAAGGTAAGATTATTAAATACTATAAACATTTCACCCTTAAGCAAAAAGCAAATCACCACCACGAATTCAATCTTATTTTAGCCCATGATGCGTTGGGAGACAGACAAAGTCATACTCTTGAAGAAGCGAATAAATTCCTTGGGAAGCGGCTCACAGCAGTGATTGCCTATAAAGATATTGAAAACAGTCCGGAAAGGAATTTTGTGGGAATCATTACCAAAGTAGGTTTCAGCCAGGAAAAGATGAGCCTTGGGAATATTGTAATTTCAGGATACAGTCCTACTATTTTGCTGGATGGAGCTCCGCATATCCAGAGTTTTGGCGGCGGACAGGCTGTTAATATGGGAATCATTGCGGAAGAAGTAATCAGACAGGGAATTGATAAAGGGCGTTTTGATATAAGAGTGGATACGAATGACTATTCTCAGATCATCTACAGCAGCCAGTATAATGAAACGCATTACAATTATCTCGCAAGGATGGCAGAAGCCTATGGCGAGCAGTTTTATTATGATGGTGAAGTATTGCACTTCGGGAAACTTCCGCCTCAGAATAAGCCGATCAAACTGGTCTACGGAAGCAATGCGAATGATATCAGGGTAGAGCTGAAGGCTGTTCATACAAAACCACAATATTACGGTTACAACAGCAGCAAAAATGAAAAACTGACTTCAGGGGAAACACCTGTAAAACATTTGGGGGATCTTGCCCAAACAGCATACAGCCATAATGAAAATATATATAAAACGCCGGCACTTCAGGTAGCACCCATCAAAGCATCTACCCATCTGGACGTAGAACATTCCCAGAGAAGCACTGCAGGAAGTGAAGCTGTAAGTGTATTCTCAGTTTCCGGTTCTACAACAGTTCCGTTTCTGCACCCCGGTTGCGTTGCAGATGTTTATATGAGAAAACCTGACAGCAATGAAACCTCTTATTTTACCAAAGTGATGATTACGGATGCCGTTCACGAAATTGATACCATCGGTCACTATACCGGAAGTTTTGAATCCATTGCAGCCGACACAGGATTTTTACCCAAACCTGAATTTACAGTTCCTGTCGCACAACCTCAGATCGCAACCGTGGTAGCCAATGCAGACCCTGAAGGACAGGGAAGGGTACAGGTAAGATTCGACTGGCAGATGAATGATACGACGCATTTTGTACGGGTTATGAGCCCGGATGCCGGAGGAACAGACAGAATTACCCAAAACCGCGGTTATGTAGCCATTCCCGAAGTAGGAGATCAGGTTATGGTCAATTTTGTACACAATCATCCTGACAGACCTTTTGTCATGGGCGGAATGTTCCACGGCGGAATCGGCCTTGGAGGCGGAATCGATAACCGTGTAAAATCTATCCAGACCAGGAGCGGGCACAAAGTAGTCTTTACAGAAGATGAAAGCATTATCATCACAGATAAAAGCGGCAATGAGATCCATCTGGATACTACAGGAAGCAATATCACCATCACAGCCCCGGAAACCATGACCCTGAACTGTAAGAATATGAATATTAATGTGGGGGAGAATATGAATACAAGTGTAGGGATGAATAAATCTGACAGTATTACCATGAATCATACTGAAAGTGTAGGGATGATGAAAAATATTTCTGTGGGAACTAACTTTATGACGAATGTTGTAGGTAAAATGGTAGAATTTATTACAGGAAATAAAGAATCTCATACAGAAAAAGACAGGCTTCGGGTAAGCAATGGAAAAATAACAGCTCAAAGTACAGGTTCTTATGAGCAGCATTCTGAAAAAGAGATACAAAATAATTCAGGAGAAATATCTAAAAACCATTAATCATGAGTGTGTGTAAAGAGTCTTATATAGGAGGAGATTATATTGAAATTACTGGTGGAAGCTGCAAAGTTTATGCAAAAGATAATATAAATAATATCTCTGTAAATGGTCCATTTGGACAGAATGGTTTAAAAAATGGTGTTTTGTATGCTACTAATGGGCAAGCACCAATAATTGGAGCAGAGGATTTAGATTTCTATGTTGATATATTTAGATCAAATAGCCAAAATCCAGATAATTTTGGAAAAAAGGATTCTGATTATAAAGGAACATTTGGTTTTGATAGGTATAATGAAAATACAAGTGGGAAAGGCAAACAGTCCGTAAGTGGTTTTGATGTTATGCATTTTAATGGTATAAAATATTATACACCATGGATCTCTTTATGGCCCCCAAAACAGAATTTACAATCTATTTCTGAAATTGATTCTAATTACAATCCTGTAACAAGTGCAGTACTTGTTTTAAAAGTTTTACCTGGGAAAACTTCTAATGGAAACGCTAAGATATTTATCTCTTCTGATAATCTCAATATTAAAATCGATAATAATGATTCTGTTACGAAGGAAACATCGATAAATGGTACTATAATCATTACTGTTTCATGTGTAGGTGTTTTAGAAAAAGATGCCAAGATAGAGATAAAGCAAAACGATCAATATGGTATTGTTGTTGGCAAATTGAAAATTATAAAAAATAATGTTGTCTATATTGCCAATACTAAATTTATTACCGTAATAGAAGAAGAACAGGTCACAAATAATGAAAAAAAATTGCAAAAAAGAGAAGCTGAAAAAAAGGAATTTCAAAATCTTATAAAAGATGTAATTACTTATCTTAATACTAACTCTTTAAATCAATCTCTTATCTATATAAAAGGTACAGTAGAAGATATTTTTGTAATAGATAAAGGAGAGATAAAAAGGAATGCTGGAGAAGGAGTATATAGCAATAGTATAACTATTCCTTATTTTGAAGGTAAACATCAAGACAAAGCAATAGATGATACTAAAGAAACTAAGGAAGAACGTGAGTTAGATAAGGCAATTAAAAATCTTTATAATGCACTAAATAAAAATTATAATAAATATAAGAAAAATACATATTATTGTAGTGATACAGTAAATAATACTGATCAAGAATTGTTTAAAATTTATGAAGAAAAATATCAAGCATATCTTAATACTTTAACTGGTAATCAAAAGATAGGGGGAAAAGAAAGAAGAAATGATACAATCTATGTTTTTATAGATAAAAATCAAGAAACATTGGATATTGGTGGTTTTAGCTATTATGGATATACTTTAGGAGCAGATAATGTAGCTTTTGTATTTAATAAACATGTGAAAGAAAGGAAATTTGGAACCTTTGCTCATGAAATAGCCCATTCATTAGGGCTAGATCATACTTTTGAATTAAGGGATAAAGAATATAGGAGTAATAAAACGCTTGATGCTGATATAATACAAAAGGAAAAATTACTAAAAGAAAAACAACAAAATAATTCTCCACAAGTATTAAATAATAGCGCTGTTAATGCGCAAACAAGGTTTACACGGATAATGGAGAAAAATTTACATTATCCAATTGTGCAGAAGCCAGAACAAATTTCAGCAAATTTTGGGGGAAGTAAAGAAAAATATTATCTTCATATAAGCTCAATGTTTAGTTCTTTAAAATTATTAGCTAATTCTGAAGGAGCTGTCTCTCAATCACAGTCTCAGGGTATAGATCCAGTTGCTTCATTACAAAGTGATATAAATGAACTTAAAACAAAGAGACAAGCCAATGAAAATAAATATATTGATGTGGATATTTCAGCTACACAAGAAAATTTCATGGATTACGATTATGATTCTAATAATACTCATAATCCTAATTTTGAACCTAAAAGTTTATGGTATTGGCAATGGAAGGAATTACAGAATAGTAAATTTTTAATCAAGAAAGTTATAAAATAATATGAGTAATAATTTCTTTATAATTTTGATTTTATTTATATTGACTTCAAATAGTTGTGCTACAGCGCAAGATTTTTCAAAGTATAAAACTATTGATGATGTAAAAAGAGAAAATAGTTACTGTAATCAACGATTTTCTAAGGATGGAAAATTCCTGAATGGTTTCTATAAAGTTTCATCAAAAAAAGGTTCCACCATTTTTGCTAGCTATAAAGATGGATACTATAAGGAAGTGTTTAATCAGTCGAAAGGTATGCTTTGGTCAAAAGAGAAATTCAATGAAGATAATAATTTAGTAGAGTATGTATCATATTTTAATCCCAAAAGAATTAAAGAAGACGAATATTATCAGGTGCAAAAATATGATTCAATAAAAACATTTTTTCAACCACACTTTCCTGAAAAATCTATTATATATTTTAAAAATAAGATGTATATTTTAAACTATACTGTTGAAAGTAAATATTTAAAAATTACTACAGAACTGGATAATTTTAAAATTTTTAATTCAATGGATGTCTTTATGGCAATACCAGCTAAATTTTTCTTTTCAGACTGTTATAATAGTAAATTCATTTTTGGAAATAATTCAGATTACAGAAATAGAGAACTATATGTAGAAATAAAAAATACTAATAAAACGATTCAACAAAAATTTGTAGTAGGAGATTCTAACAAAAAGGATTCTGAAATTAATTATTTTGATTATTTTGAAATAGAGAATTTATAAAGGAATCCTCTAAGTTATATTAAATGAAATTAAATAAGAGTATATTGATCATCTTTAAAATATGGATGCTTACGGGTATGGCGATAACTTGTCATCCAAATAAATCAAAATCATTGGAAAGTAATGAACCCGTTGAAAAATTTAATTCTGTAGAGGAGTTTGCAAATCATAAAACCGCTTTTGAAAAGATTAATGATAAAGTTTCTTTTTACAAGCCTGACGGAAATAAAATCTTAATGATAGATTTGAAACGATCTGTCTATAATGTTTATTTTCCGGAAGTCTACAGCGAAGGACTCATCAAAATAAATAATATGCTTTATTTTTTACCTGCAAAAGTAGAGAAGTATCAAACATTTTCAACGGGAGAAACCGGAACAGCAACCGGAACTTTTAAAACAGAAAACGTCACAAGTGATACGGGTCTATTATTAAAGAAAAACATTGAATATCCGGTTGGTAATACTATGAAAACAAATGACATTTCTTATGAGTATAACAAATTTGGACAGTTATTGAAGGTTCAACAAAATAATAAAACAACCATCAGGAATACCTACGACAGTAATGGTAATTTAATAGAGACTCAGACACCAGATAAGCAAATTAAATATAATTACAATAATGAAGGAAATATTGTCTCGGAAGAATGGGATAGCCAGGGTGAAAAAATAGTATTCAAATACCAATACAACTCTTCCGGACAGCTGGTAAAAAAATATACTGATGATCAGAATCAGGTAGAAGAATTTACATATGATTCTAAGGGAAGAATTATAAATGTCATTGAATATTCTGCCGAGATAGATAAAAGTGATTCTAATAAATTAATCAACCTTTTTTTCAAAAAAACATATTCTTACACCAATGATCAGCTTACAAATGAAAAACAACTTGAATACAAAATTACCAATACATCTGTTTTGGTCAACAAAAAATGGCAGGCGATCAACATTGAGCAACAAAGAAAATTAGCTTGGGAAAAAATTAGTGATCCTTCTGAAATTCCGTTTGCTGAAACAGACAGGAATTATACTTATCTGGAAAAACAAATCAATGTATTGATAAATAATTTTGGTTTCTCCAACAGGGTTGAAAACGGAAAATTATCTCAGGAAAAAGAAGTTCTTCAAACAGAATCTATAAAATTTTCTCTTGACGATGTAGGGCGTATTATAAAAAAAGAAAGTATTGATAAGGATAAAAAAATTATCATAGAAAAATACTTTTATTAATATTTTACCAAAACAATTTTCTCCGGAATTCAAAGAAAATGATGTACTGTTTTTATTTATTGAGAAAGAAGTAAAAGATAAACAATACCCACCTATAAAATGAACACAATAAAATACATCATCATAACCTTTTTTATCTCAAGTTTATTGATCCATTGCAGCTATGCAGATAAACATCATATAATAACCTATAATAGTGATGAGTTCAAAAAATTTGAAGCAGGAGCAACTGTAAAACTTAAGCAGGCATGGGATATTCAGAAGAAATATGCTATGGATAAAGGAGAACCTCCGGAAGGCTGGCTTTTTTTTGTTATTGATGGGAATTATGTATTTACATCCATATTCCGGCCGAAAATCCCTGAGGCCTATACCGGTGGAATCTGGGTGAATTCAGAAACAGGCGAAGTTAAAGAAACAGACGCTGATGCATATATACGGTATAAGGATGCCTACAACGGAGACGGTCATCCCTTTTACTTTTAAAAATAGAGTAATTTTTCTTACCTTGAAAAGCAAAACAATAACCTGACAACTTCAACACCATCAATGAACAGAATCACCGATCACCTGAAATATTTCTCAAAGCTATCTGCTGTATTCATCTTCAGTCTGTTTAAGATCTATGCTATAGGCATAATTTCGACTATTACTGTCCTCGTACTGGGAATTTATATTCTGGCAGAAAGTTTAGGCTCATCACTGGGCCACAGTGGAGCTCTGGCATTTATAGTGGCTACAGTTATGGCTAAACCTGTATCGGCAGGACTTTTCTATCTGCTGATCATTATCGCACCGTTTGTAATTGCCATTTTTGCTACCAAATATGCGATGGCAGGAATCATCAGTAGGCTGCTCAAAGACCATACGAAAACAATTCTGATTCCTTTTATTGATAAGGTGCTGGATAAATTCAAAACCAATCAGCCAGCTGTAGTTCGTACCAGTGCAGATTTTGCGCTGGCCAAAATGAAACTTCTTAACGAATTCAGGAGCAGCTCAGAAAATAAAATCCTCAAACGTATTCTGGGCTATGCTCTGAATAAAATAAAATTTGATGAACTGAACCTGGGAGATGAGCATGCCAATTTCTATGATATCATTAAAACAACCCTTATTGAAAAATTGCATGAGCTGGCAGAGCCTTCAGCCATGATTTTCTATATATAGGATTGCAGTGGGTAAGTTTAATTTTATTGTACTTTTTGAATATTTAAGATCAGTAAGATCCTGAAATGGGTGATGTATAGATCATCTCGGCAACCGGTTAAAAAAGAAAAAAGCCCTCTGTTACTTCTCTAATAGAAGAATTAACTATCTTTATCTCATTTAGAATAAAATATTTAATTTTAGAGACACTAAAAAAATAATTTCCGGAACATTTTCAGATGATCCGGAAGCAAGATCAAAACAGAACGCAAATATATTAATATAAGAAAAATTATAAATGGGAGTACTAGTAACCAACGAAACAGTAAAGCAACTATTTCATATTGCTCAGTCGATAGCGAAGGAAAACTATAATGGAACGTATGGAGGTCCGCATATTCTGCAGGCTTTAATGCATAAAGATATCGGCCTTAATGAATTCCTGAAAAGCATAGATAAAGATCCTGGATATTTCTATGAATGGGCAGACGTCCGTATTGAAGAATATCCTAAAACAGCACACCTGCCGGATGAAGTAGGGCAGGACGATGCTGTAGATACCCTTATAGAAGAAGCAGATGATATCCGTCTGAAACTGGGACTGGATGAGATTACCCCCATCTGTATTCTGACAGCCATTGTAAAACCTCAGGTGGTATTCTCTCTTCAGCAGCTGAAATCACTTCCGCTCAGAGAACATGAAATCTTTAACCTGTACAGAAAAGATACACCGTTTACCGTTTCAGAAGATGGAGATTTCTCATCAATATTTTCCAACGGATCAGATTATACAGATTCCTCCTTTCCTTCTATTAAAAGCTATTGTGTAGACAGAACAGCACAGGCAAGAAAAGGAGAACTTGAAAATATCATCGGTAGAGACAAAGAATTGAGAATGCTGGTGGAGATCCTTTGCCGGAGAAGCAAACCGAATGTAATCATTATCGGAGAGCCGGGAGTAGGAAAAACAGCATTGGTAGAAGGTTTTGCCATTGAAATTACAAAAGGGAACGTTCCGGAGATGCTTAAAAACGGAACCCTTTTAGAGCTGGATACCGGAGCATTGCTTGCAGGAACCTCTTACAAAGGTGAAATTGAAGACCGTCTGAAGAAAGTGATCAATGAATGTAAAAAAATTGAAAAAGCAATCCTTTTCATTGATGAGATCCACACCCTTTTAGACCCGAAAGGAAGCATCGGAAACGTAGCCAACCTTTTGAAACCTGAATTGGCAAGAGGAGAAATTACCGTAATCGGAGCAACTACCCAGGAAGAATACAGAAAAATTATTGAGCCGGAACAGGCTTTCAACCGTCGTTTCGAGGTATTAACCGTTAATGAGCCGGATGAAAAGACCTGTGTGAAAATGATTGACGTACTCCTTGAAGGCTACAAAAAACACCATGGCATCGAGGTGGAAAAAACAGCCCTTCCGGAATGCGTACGTCTGGCAAAAAGATATGCAAAAGGTAAGAAATTACCGGATGCGGCTATTGACTTGTTAGACAGAACGATGGCTGCCATCAAAATGCTTGATGAGCTTTCAGAAAAAGAACTGGACAGCTGGAAAGAAAGCTATGATGCCATCTTAAAAGAAGAATATGCAGACAGCAAAGACAAAGCTGACGAGCTGATCTGGACGTATAATTTATTAAGGGATAAAATAAGCCCTATTCTCTGGGGATCCCTTAGTGAACAACCTGCCCTGGACAACGCTATGCCGGTAGATCAGATCCAGAAGATCATTGAAGATACCTATGCAGAGCTTTTACAGCATGCAGCAAAGAAAAGAGAAAAAGTAGACCGTCTTGAACTGGCTGCTGTAATGGCTGCCAAAACCAATATCCCGATCGGGAAAATTCAGGCACAGGAAAAAGAAAAGCTCCTGAATATGGAATCCCTTCTCCTAAACAGGGTAGTAGGGCAGGACCATGCTCTAAAAATCCTTTCCGATGCTATCGTAGAAAACCGAAGCGGATTAAACAAACCGGGGCAGCCGATAGGATCATTCTTCCTTTTAGGACCTACCGGAACCGGTAAAACAGAGCTGGCAAAATCTATGGCAGAATTGCTTTTCAACGATGAAAAGGCCATGGTACGTTTCGATATGTCAGAATTCAAAGAAGAACATTCTGCAGCGTTATTGTATGGTGCGCCTCCGGGATATGTAGGTTATGAAGAAGGAGGGATGCTGGTCAACAAAATCAGACAACAGCCTTATACCGTTGTTTTATTTGATGAAATTGAAAAAGCCCACCATTCCGTTTTTGATGTATTCCTTCAGATTATGGACGAAGGAAAAGTACATGATAAACTGGGGAAAGAAGGAGACTTCAGCAATGCTCTGATTCTCTTTACCTCCAATATCGGAAGTGAAGAAATTGTAAAACAGTTTGAAGAAGGCAAAGTTCCGGAATCATCGTCACTGATGCAGATCATGTCAAACTCAGGCAGATTCAGACCGGAATTCCTGGCAAGAATTACAGAGATCATTCCTTTTGCACCGATCACGGAATCTATTGCAGAAAGAATCTTCAATATCCAGCTGAAATCACTTCATACCTCGCTGACGAGACTGGGAATTGCTCTGCAGATCAGTGATGATGCTGTGAGAAACCTTGCATTGGGAGGATTCAGCAGTAAATATGGAGCGAGACAGATCTCGGGAGTGATCCGTGCACAGCTTGCCAGACCAATCTCTAAAATGATTGTGAGAGAAGAAGTAAAATCCGGCCAGACCATCCATGTAGACTGGAATAAAGAAGAAGATAAACTAAGCTGGAAAGTAGATTAAAGGATATCGTAAAAAGGCTTAACAGCAAAAAACTGCCTTGAGCCTTTTTACCTTTTTTGCTTATTAAATACATTTAAGATGAAAACGATTGTCAGGAATATCTTTACAGGTTTACTGCTAATGGGAACAACTGTCTTTGTAAACGGGCAGTTTCTTGCTGCTTCCGATACCTCAGAAAGCAGTGTGAAAAAGTATAAGGGAATCATTAATGCCAATAAAGATCTTGTAGAATTTATAGAGCAGCTGCTTCTTCAGAAGGGGCTTCCAAAGCATCTGAGAAATCTGGCACTGATAGAATCTCATTTTAACAAAAATATTACTTCAGGAGCAGGGGCCGTGGGGATCTGGCAGTTTATGACTGCACATGCGAACCAATACGGGCTTACCGAGCAGGGCCGTACAGATATTTATAAAAGTACCAAGACCGCTGCGATTTCCCTGAGTAATCTTTACAAAAAATACAATAATTGGGTAACGGTAGTGGCTGCTTATAACTGTGGCGAAGGAAATATTGCAAAAGCCATGCAGGCAGCAGGCTCCTCTCAATACCATGAGTTTTCTAAATATCTTCCAGGGGAAACCATCAATCACGTGAAGAAATATCTGAATGCGTGCTATGCCACAGGTGAGCTTCAAAGCGTGCTGAGCAATTACAATTCTTCGAGACTTCATAAGGTTTTCTTTGAAAACGGGAACCGTAAAGTAACAGATGAGGTTCTTTCTGAAACTGATATCAATGCCGGTTTCAATCTGAAGGTTGTTGCTGCTGAACTGAACGTAGATGTTGACAAAATTCTGGCATGGAATCCCGGAATTGAAGAAGAACTGCAGAAAAAAGGAGAAAGTACCCTTTATCTGCCAACCGATCTGATGCCTGATTTTCTTTTGAGAAAAAATAAAATACTGATGCGTTCCATAAAAGAAGGAGCTGCTGTTCAGCAATAAGATAATCCATATTATCCGTACAAAATAGTAGGATCTTCTTTTTTTAAGAAGGTCCTATTACATTCTATAAAGCTACATGATGAAAAATAAATTAAAATATATCTTCTTATTACCGGTTCTCTGGTTTTTTATTCACTGTGTTTATATCATAGCTGACGGATTGATTGACAGGCAGGGAAAAGCCGATGTAGCTGTAGTTTTGGGAAATAAAGTGAATGAAGACGGAACCTTATCGGATAGACTGGCAGCCCGGATGGATCAGAGTATTACATTATATACTTCAGGCCGGGTAAAAAAGATTCTCGTAAGCGGAGGGTTGGGCAAAGAAGGCTATTGGGAAGGAAACAAAATGGAGGAATATCTGGTGAAAAAAAATATTCCAAAAAAAGATATCATTGTAGATAATAATGGAAATAATACTGAAATGACCGTTAAGAATGCCATCAGAATATGTGATAGTCTGCATTTTAAAAAAGTAATTTCCGTTTCCCAGTATTACCACCAGACAAGAATTAAAAAGCTCTTCAAAAAATCTCAATTCCATGCTATTGAAAGTTCAAGCCCGCAATATTTTGAAATAAGAGATTTTTACTCAATTTTCAGAGAGTTTTTCGCGTACTATTTTGGGTAAGAGCTTTCTGATTTTTCAATTTTCAGGATTAAGCTACTCCATATTTTTTCAAACAACAGTTTATTTTTTTTGATTCAGCCATCTGTTAAAAGATTGCTAATTTTTATTAAAAATTATTAATATTTCTCTTTGGAGTGGAAAAATATAATAGTATTTGATTTTTTAATTTGTATTTAAGATTTTGATTTTCAGACTGTTGTATTTGTTTATTAAGTCAAATGTCGTAGAATTACGACAAGAAATCGTAGAACTACTACAATTTCTGAGATTTATAGTGAAAAGTTTTTTTTAGAAAAAAAGAGCCTCTATATTTGCTATACAATCACCGAATCACAAAATATTATTAACGATTAAAATTTACAAATCATGGCAGAAAGAAATTCGAGAGGAATCTTAAAATTCAACAACGGCGAAGGACAGAAATTATTAAAAATGAACTACAGCGTATCGAGATCTACAGATGTATCCGGACGTGTAGCATCAGATCCTTCCAATGCATTGATCAAAGTTACAGTAGAAGCTACTGAAAAATCAGACATTCTTGAAAGCTTACTGAACGGAAAATATAAGCCTACGGTAGGAGAAATTGTTTTCAACAAATCTCACGAAGAAGGAACACTGATCACCCTGAAATGGGAAAACGGATATGTGATCCAGCACGAAGTAGATTTCGACGCTATCGACAGCAACAGTATGCTGATCAGTTTCGTAATCAGTGCAGAAGGAATTGACTATGGAAACTCACGTTTCGATGGTTTATGGCCTTCGGCAGGTAAATAAGCCTATTCATCATCTTAGTAAAAATAAAATTGGTACAGAACAGCGGCTTGCAAGAGTATGCTGTTCTGTTTTTCCATGTACAGCGTACCGGGATTTAACCCAATTAATCATAGAATACTAAGATTTCAGCCTATATTTTTTTGATTCTGTGTGCTGTACTATCAGCAGTTTATTTAATAGTTAATTTTAAACACAAAACGCTATGTTTCAGGATGACAAAACAATTAAAGTAGAGAACCCGAAGACTACTGTAAAAGGCAGTAAGGAGAAGTTGAAGGATGCAGCCAAAGAAAATATTGCCCAAAAAACAGATGCAAAATTAAATAAAGCGGGAGATCATATAAAAAATACTGTAAAAACAGAACAACAGGGGGCAGATATGTTCATGAACCAGACTTTTGTTCCGAACAACCCGTCTATCGTTGAAAATAAAGTGTGGGCCAGGCAGCCTACCTCAAAAATACATAATGCCGAAGCAATCCCACAAAGTATTATCGCCGGTATCAACCGTGTGGTGAAGCTGGATATCGTGATTGAAGGGCAGATGATTAAGCATTTCAAGCATTTCAAACTGGTGCAGAGTGCGAGCAAACATCATGAATTTAATCTGACACTTGCCCATGATACTTTAGGAAGTGCTGAAAATCATAACCTGGAAAATGCTCAGAACTTTTTAGGAAAGAGAATTACAGTGGTCTTCAAATATAAGGATATTGATAAAGGAGCAGAACGAAACTTTGTAGGAGTTGTGACGGAAGTTGGTTTCAGTCAGGAAAAGGGAAGTCTTGGGAATATCGTTCTTAAAGGATACAGTCCCACTGTACTTCTGGATGCAGCTCCGCATATTCAGAGCTTTGGAGGAAGCCAGCCGGTCAGCCTGAACAGTATTGCAGATCATGTCATCAGAGAAGGCCTTGGACAAAATAAATTTGACTTCAGGGTAGATGCCCAGTATGGCAATGTTTCCTATAGCTCACAATACGAAGAAACCCATTATAACTACCTTGCCAGAATGGCGGAAGCTTACGGTGAGCAGTTTTACTATGACGGTGAAGTGCTGCATTTCGGAAAACTTCCCCCTCAGGAGAAACCTGTAAAACTTACTTATGGAAGCACCGTAAGTGATATTGCCATTAAAATGAGAGCACAGCATGTAAGCCCGACTTTTTATGGCTATAACAGCAGCAAAAATGAAAAGCTTACTGCCGGAAGTTCGAAAATAAACCATACCTCTGATATTGCCAGAAGGGCCTATGAAATCTCAGAAAAAACCTTTACTACACCTTCTTTGAGAGTTGCTCCCATCAAAGCTTCATCTTTTATGGATATCGATGCTTCTCAGAAAGGAACCGCAGGAAGTAAGGCCTCAGAAGTTTTTATCACTTCAGGAACTACAACAGTACCTTTCCTCTATCCTGGATGTACCGCTGATATTGAAATGCGTAAGGCAGACAGTAGTGATACATCTTACTTTACCAAATTGATGATTCTGGAAGTTACCCATGAAGTAGATGCAAGAGGATATTATGACGGTCAGTTTGAAGCAATTGCCGCCGATACAGGTTTTATCCCACGGCCGGAATTCGAAACCCCAAGAGCAGAAGCCCAGTTTGCCAAAGTAATTTCCAATACGGATCCTTTAAACCAGGGAAGAGTTCAGGTCCAGTTTGATTGGCAGAACGGCCCTGATATCTCAGAATTTATCCGTGTCATGTCACCTGATGCCGGAAGCAGTGATAAAGTCAATAAGAACCGTGGCTTCATGTCTGTACCGGAAGTAGGAGACCAGGTGATCGTCAACTTCGTACACCAGCATCCTGACCGCCCGTTTGTGATGGGGGGAATGTACCATGGAGGTATCGGAGGCGGTGGTGGTGCCGGAAATAATATTATGAGCTTAAGCAGTAAAAGCGGAAATATTATCCAGTTTCATGACGGATGCGGAATTGAGATTAAAGACCGAAGCGGAAATCATGTTACTTTGAGCGGAACAGGAAATATAGATACAAAAGTAAGTAACAACAGCAAAGAAGAGATCGGAAACGACAGTACAGTAAAAATTGGAAATAAAAGTACTGTTAATGTCACTTCAAAAAGTACCCATACTGTGGGAGAAGAGCAAAGTGTTCTTACAATGGGGAGTGATGGAGTTATTGATCTGAGTGGGAAAACTTCCGTTAAGATAAAAGTATCTGATACCAGTTATATTGAAATTACCAGTACCAAAATCATTATTGAAAGTGATATCATTGAAATAAAAGGAAAAACTTCCTCTACAATTACAGGAAGTGGAAGTGCAAAAGCTGTTTTTAATGGAAAAACTGTTGTCGAAGGAAAGCCTGTAGAAATAAATTAATGATATGGAGATTATTAGATATGATATAAAAAAAGGAGATACTTTAGAATCAATAGCAAATGATCATGACTTATCAGTTAAAGAGCTTATAAACTTCCATAATGATAATTGCGGTCTGACAAGCATGATTATTGGAAAAGAAATTCCGATACAGTTAAATTTTTTATTATTAGAAAAAAATAGGGAAAAAAGGATTGTAAATATTAATGATGAATATGAAGATACAGCAAGGTACAGATGCGAGCAAACTGTTATTACAAAACTTAATGGAATACCTACCAATACAGCTGATACAAAAAGAGAATATATTGTAAAAAAAAGAAAGATCAATAACATACCTGTTGTAGAAGTCAGTATAACGGATCAGATAGTAGTAATGAATCCTAACCAGTATCAGGATGCTGTTTTATTAGTGGCAGATCTGGATCGTATAAAATGTAATGGTGTTATTTTGGAAATCAATATTCAATCCGGTAATATTGAAAAGATTATTAATCATGATGATATCATAAAACATTGGCAGAAACATAAACATAAGCTTGAAGAAGGCTATTCATTTGTAAGAAACCCTAAAGCAGCCGAGGCGATCAGATCTTTTATAAATATGGCCGAAAAACAAATTATAAATCAAGAAACTCTGATTGAAGATCTAAAAACGAAAATGTTTTTTGATGCTTTTTTTGATAAGCATTTAGTGAATGCAGAGGATAAACTGGAGCCCTATAAAAGAAAGTTTTATTCTCAACTTTTTTTGGGAGAAATCATAGATTTGCATATTAAGCAGGATTTATTACGAGAAACTGAATCTAAAATTCTTATTAGAAAAGTGAGCTCAATTGGTAAAGAAATTCAGCACTCAGACCGGATTCAGAAACAGTATGAAGAAAAATATAAACCTGTAATACATTACAGATTTTCTGAGTATAATATCAGTTACAGGGAAAGGGTTGTCTATGATGAAGAACAGGAGTGGCTTGAGCACGCTGATATTACTGTTATCGAAGAGGTTAAAAACAATGTACAACTTTTGGTTAATTATAAATTACAAAAAATTGAATAATGGCAGATTCCTATATCATTCAAAGTGTAAATGTAGTTTGTACTAATATGCAGGTTCCTGGTCCACTTAAAATAGGGGTTTCCAGAAGTGAACCTAGTGTTTATAATACAAATAAGGCTCATTATTTTTTGACTGTTGATGACAAAAAAATAAGTGAAACTTTTAAATGTAAAATGGCAGCTAAAAAATGGGGTGGGCTTGCAATGCTATGTGCAGGTTTAGCAATAGGAGGCGCAATACTTCTTTGTGTTGCAACAGGAGGTCTTGCCGCACCTGCATTACTCGCAGTTGCTGTTGCAGCTACCTCTACAGCTGGTGTTGTAATTGGCGCAGTTGGTACTGTGGGGGCTCTGGCTTATGGATTTTACAGAGAGGCTCATGATTGTGATGCAACATTGGAATCAAAATGGGAGAACTTCCATACTAATGTAATGTTTGAGAAAAAAAACGCATTATTGAACAGTTCTTTCATGGCTTGCAGTGTTGGAGGTAAGATAACGCTTATTGTAGATGATGCTATTGCCAATGAGGCAGCAACATTTATCAGTAATAATAATGCGAAAGAAATTACAGCACAGGCACTCAGCAAATTTGGTGCGGGATTGATTGGCGGTTTAACAGGAGGAGCAAATATCCCGGGAATGTTGATCGCTATAGGATGTGATATAAAATTTGAGGATGGAGAAAACTCTACTTATGATATGGAGAAATTTCAATCCGAAGCTGTTGAAACTGGAATTGAAGAAGGGATCGGATTAGGTGCTGATGCCGTTGAAGAAGGTAGTGAAATGTATAAAATAACCCAGCATAACCAGGCTGTAACCCGTGAAATGACCCAATATAGTACAGATGCTATTAATGCAGGTATTGCAGGTGATGCTTCCCGTCAGGCAAGTCGTGAACTGGCTGCAGACATTGCTTCCCGTTCTTTTTTAGATTATAATTGGAAAGACGCTCTGAAGGGAGTAGGACTTGGTTTGGGAGGTGCTGTGGTAGGTTTTGCATTAGAGCAGTCGGTGAATGTGTATGAGAATAGTCTGCAGTCTGAGGCAATGCTAAAACAAAGAGAAATGGATAAAGCAGATAATAAAAACAATATTGGAGTTATTGCACATAGAAAATAATATTTTATGAAAAAAATGGGTTTCGTAATTGGTCTATTGATAGGTATACCTTTATTTATAATTCTTATTAATTTCTTGTTTTTCAGAGGAAATGATCCTTCAGAAAATGAAATAAACAGTTATATATCACACTCAAAAAAAGAAATGATCATCTTACCACAAAATGCTAAAACCGAGAATAAACAATATATTGCTGGCTTAAGCAGACGAGGCCGCCCATCTGCTTTTTTAAAGAAATATTATTTTTATGACAGCCGGCATAAAAAGTTTTTTGCTCTATTGATTTTTGATGGCTTTGACAAAAAATCTAATGATAGATGGTGGGTATTAGGAGATAATGAAGAAGGGGATAAAATCTCTGTGCAAATCAACCAAGATCAGCTTAATGATCCCAAATATGGTACTGAAAACAATCCTGTCCCTGTATTTCCAAGAGATATACACAATTTGAAGGGAGGTTTTACATCAGATCCTTTTCATGTTTCGGATCCTTTGAATTTTATATTTGTAGAGCAATATTTGAAATTTTTTATGCCCAAAGATGAGTTTGCAAAAATGTTTAAACAATGATTTAGTTTAATGAAAAAAAGGGTTATAGCTGGCTTATTAATCGGTATTTTACTCAAATCAAATAAATATATTATAACCTAAGTTATTAATACTGTATTTATTCCTAATACTACGCACTATATAAGAAATAGTATATACTTGGATCAAGCAGGTGAGCAAACTCTTCTGTATTTTTTATTTAATAGCATCAGCTTTGGAAGCGAAGCAGGAATAGCTTTATTTTTGGGGAATATTATGTATAGAATGAAAAAAAGAAAAGAGTTCATCTTCAAAAATGTTTTGCCCTTTCACATGATCTGGACAATATTCATCATCATCCCGTCCCTGGCTTTTTACGGAGCGTTATATTACTTTTTATTACATGGAGATTTCAATTTATCTTTTATAATCCTCTTTGCATTGCTGTACTTTGGAACCTGTTATGTACTATTGAAAGCACTTTCTGTAGAAGTTGCTATAGGATTTGATGAGCACTATCTTTATCTGAGAAAAGGAAAAAGGCTTCAGAAGTATGCTAAAGCTGATATTACAGGATTGTATGCCCATGATTATGAAACAGAAACACCGGAGCTGAAAAGCTCAAAAATCTACTTTACTTTCTCTCTGAAAAATAAGAAGAGTATCCATTTATATGACGTGGAGTATAAAAATCAATTTGAAGAAGAAAAAGGAGCCAAATTGAAAGAGTTTTTGAAAGAAATTCAGAGTGAACTGAAGTTTTCAAAGAGAGAAAGGAAAAATAATTATCAGAATATTTATTGGTACTCCGGTGATCAGCTTTAAACATCATTTGGAAGTCCCATCCTGTTCAGTTTAAAATCCAATAATAAGAGCTTTTTACTGCGCATATCTCTCCTGATGGTGGAATAATAGAGGTTCTGTTTCTGTTTTTAAATTGTTGTTAAATCGTTTATTATTAATTGTTTATATTTTGTTTTAAGTCCGGTGTCGTAGAATTACGACAAGAAATCGTAGAACTACTACAATTTTTCAGATTTCATGTCAAAAGCTTTTTTATCAGGATCAACCGTTTTATATTTGCTATATAATTATTGAACAACAAAATATTATTAACGATTAAAATTTACAATCATGGCAGAAAGAAACTCAAGAGGAATCTTAAAATTCAACAACGGCGAAGGACAGAAATTATTAAAAATGAACTACAGCGTATCGAGATCTACAGACGTATCCGGACGTGTAGCATCAGATCCTTCCAATGCATTGATCAAAGTTACAGTAGAAGCTACTGACAAATCAGACATCCTTGAAAGCTTACTGAACGGAAAATATAAGCCTACAGTAGGAGAAATCGTTTTCAACAAATCTCACGAAGAAGGAACACTGATCACCCTGAAATGGGAAAACGGATATGTGATTCAGCACGAAGTAGACTTCGACGCTATCGACAGCAACAGTATGCTGATCAGCTTCGTAATCAGTGCAGAAGGAATTGATTATGGAAACTCACGTTTCGATGGTTTATGGCCTGCAGCTGGTAAATAAACTATTTACACTTAAAAAAACTACCGGAACAGTATGCTCACAGAGTATACTGTTCTTTTTTATAATAATCTCCCAATATTGCCTCCCGATACCGAGGATATCCCGCAATCAATCTCCCGTACGCCGTGACTCCTCATACTTTCGCCGTTCCGAATCCCCTCCAAAACTAGCAACTTATCTTCCTATTTTCTTATATTTGTTCATTATAGATAATATGGACGCAACACAAGATAAAAGGCTGTTTCTCATCGATGCTTATGCGATGATTTTCAGAGGATATTACGCATTAATCAGGAATCCGAGATTGACCAGCAAAGGGCTGGACACCTCTGCCATTTTCGGTTTTACCAATTCTTTGATCGAATTGATCAGAAGAGAAAGACCAACCCATCTGGCAGTTGTTTTTGATGTAGGGCAGGCCAGTGTAAGAACAGATGATTTTTCAGATTACAAAGCCAACAGAAGTGAAACTCCTGAAGCCATCAAGATTGCTGTTCCATACATTCACAGGATCCTTGAAGCCATGCACATTCCGATTCTTGGAGTGGAAGGATATGAGGCGGATGATGTCATAGGAACGATTGCTTGTAAAGCGGAAAAAGAAGGCTATACCACTTTTATGGTGACACCGGATAAAGACTTTGCTCAATTGGTGACAGACAAAATCAAAATTTATAAACCGGGCTTAAAGGGTGGTGATATAGAAATTCTGGGCGTAGAAGAGGTAAAGGCAAAATATGAGATCGAAGATCCTAAGCAGGTCATAGACTTCCTTGCTATGATGGGAGATGCGGTGGATAATATTCCCGGTTTGGAAGGAGTAGGAGAAAAAACAGCAATGAAGTTCCTTAAAGAATTCGGAAGTATAGAAAACTTACTCGCCAATACAGATAAGCTGAAAGGAAAGCTGAAGGAAAAAGTAGAAGCTTCCGCAGAACGCGGTATCTTATCCAAAAAATTAGCAACCATTATCTGTGATGCACCGGTAGAATTCCACCAGGAGCAATACGATCTTGAAACTCCGGACTTTGAAAAAGTAAAAGAGGTCTTTGATGAAATAGAATTCAGAAGACTCTACGAAAACCTGTACAGAGCTTTTGCTCCGGCTGCCACAGAAACCGTTATCGTAAGTGAAGTAGAAGTGAAGCAGACTCCGGCGGGAACAGAAGTAAAAGGACAGGTAATGCAGCTTGATCTTTTTGCCAACTTCGAAGAACTGGATCAGGCTACCTCTACAAAATCTACCATTGAACAGAATGATCATCTGTACCAGTTCATCAACAATCCAAAGGCCCAGAAAAAACTGGTTGATAACCTTCTGAAGCAGAGAGCGGTCTGTTTTGATACAGAAACAACCTCACTCAATGAGCTTGAAGCAGAGCTTGTAGGAATGAGTTTCTCCTACAAAAAAGGACTTGCCTATTACATTCCTTTGTCTGAAGACAGAAGCGAAGTTTTACAGACACTGGAAATTTTCAGACCGTTTTTCGAAAAGGAAGACCTGCTGAAAATCGCTCATAATCTGAAATTCGATTATAAAATATTAAAGCAGTATGACATCACCGTAAAAGGTGCCATGTTTGATACAATGATTGCCCATTACCTGCTGAATCCGGATGGAAGACACGGTATGGATTACCTTTCAGAAGTATACCTGAACTATAAACCGGTATCTATAGAAACCATCATCGGAAAGAAAGGAAAAAAACAAGGGAATTTCAGAGACGCAGACCTGAGAACCCAGACCGATTATGCTGCAGAAGATGCAGATATAACCTTCCAGCTGTATGAATTGTTTGCTCCGCAGCTGAAAAAAGAAAACCTGGAAGACCTTTTCTTCAATATAGAAATGCCTCTGATGGAAGTGCTGGCAAAAATGGAGCTGGCAGGAATATCGCTGGATGAAAAATGGCTGGCTCAGGAAAGTATTGATCTTGAAAATGACCTGAAGCAGCTGGAAGCCACTATTTTTGAACTTTCCGGAGAAGAATTCAATATGAACTCTCCAAAGCAACTGGGAGAAATCCTGTTTGAGAAGATGCAGCTGGATCCAAAAGCTAAAAAAACGAAAACAGGCCAATATGCTACCTCAGAAGATGTACTTCAGAAACTGGCATCCAAACATGAGATCATCAAGCATATCCTGGAATACAGAACCTACCAGAAGCTGAAATCTACCTATGTGGATGCTTTACCTTCACAGATCGATAAAGAAGACAACAGGGTACACACCAATTTCTCACAGACGACAGCCGCTACGGGACGTCTGGCAAGTGTAAACCCGAATCTGCAGAATATTCCGATCAGAACACTGAGAGGCCAGCAGATCCGTGGAGCCTTTGTTTCAGGAGAAGGAAAGAAAATTATCTCTGCCGATTATTCCCAGATAGAACTTCGCCTTATTGCAGAGATCTCGGGTGAGGAAAATATGATCAAAGCCTTCCAGGATGGGGAAGACATTCACGCTTCTACTGCAGCCAAACTCTTTAAAATTCCTTTAGAAGAAGTTTCTAAAACACAGAGAAGCCAGGCCAAAACAGTAAATTTTGGAATTATCTACGGACAGGGAGCTTTTGCTTTGGCAGAGCAGACCGGATTATCCCGTACAGAAGCCAAACAAATGATCGAAGCCTATTTTGAAACCTATCCGAAGCTGAAAGAATATATGGCAGAACAGGTAAATAAAGCACGGCAGATAGGATATGTGGAAACCATCCTTGGCAGGAAACGCCACTTAAAAGATATCAATTCCAATAATTTTGTTGTAAGAGGCCATGCCGAACGAAATGCTGTCAACGCCCCGGTTCAGGGAAGTGCTGCAGATATTGTAAAGATTGCCATGATTAAAATCGACAGAGAACTTGAAGAACAGCAGCTGAAAACCAAAATGTTACTTCAGGTACATGACGAACTGGTCTTTGAAGCCCCGGCTGATGAAATTGAAGCCGCTTCAAAATTAATTAAAACAGAAATGGAAAATGCTTTAAAAACACAGGTCCCGTTACTGGTAGAAATAGGAGTGGGAGACAACTGGCTGGAAGCTCATTAATCATAAGAACATTATCAAAATAAAAAAACAGGCTGCCTTATATGAAGCAGCCTGTTTTTATTTTTACCCAATAATGTACTAATAAAATGTAGCGGCAAGAAGATTAAATATCTTGTTTTTTTATTAACCGTATTATCGCAAGATCATCTGTGGGCTTTACTCCGTATTGATGTTCTAAGGTCTTGATTTTCTTGTTAAGCATTTCTTCAGTATTATCATCAGACGGAGTGATCATTAAATATTCCATACAATTGACGATTCCATCAAAGTCTGTTTTTTTTATTTTTGAAAAAGAAAGGATTCCATCGGTGGCTATAGATATATCCTCCATGCGGTCGAAAAAAATTTTCTGTTGTAGTGAGTCATACCAATGGTCAAAATCTTCATGAAGATGATAAGCTAAATAATCAGGTTTATTATCACGGTCAAATTCAGTGATTTTCCCATTAATACAAACAACACCGTCACCAATTGCTAAAACGATTCCTTTATCAGCTGTTCTATTGTAAATTAGAATGATTAAAGTTGTTAATAGTTCTTTCTCATTCAGCATTAGATGATTCTTAATAAACAGGAGTTCTTTGAATACGCTTCTCACAATCTCTTTAAGTTCTTCTTCTACATTACGCTGAACCTCTTTCTCATATAATTCTTTATAACCTGCTTCAACAATTGCTTTTCGTAAAATTTTAGCAAAAAGTGTCGAGGCAAAATGACTGTCCATAGCAGTTGAGCAGCCGTCCATTACTGCACAAACGATTTTATCAGCATTGATTTTTTTAATCAGAAGATCGTCTTCACAATGAAGAGTATGATAATCACCGATTTGTAATGAGGAATATGTTTTCATGAATTTTGTGAGAAACCTGATGAAATTTCGGCTTTTAGATAAGAAACATTGCTATAATAGGAATGAACTGAAGTTCAGATTTTAAGTATTGAATTCAATTTCCCCCATATAGTAAAGCTTGTTTTCTTCCCCATCCACAGAAACCGGGTTAGGAATAGCAAATCTGCTGGCGAAAATAATGGCATTGACCGGAGTGTCCAGATTCATTTCATTAAGTCTGCTTTCAAGAACCGGAAGCCATTCGTCTGCATAGGAATATTCAGAAAATTTCTCGTAAAGTCCCAGATTTTCATCTTCAAAACCATATTCCATAAAATCATCATCAAACCACTTGATCCCCTGTGATTCTGCAAATTTTGAAACATACTGGTCTTCAGTTTCTTCGTCTATATAATAATTTTCATCCTCTTCTACGAAACTGTAAAAGTCCTCTTCATCTTTAAAATACCCTAACCAGAAGTGTGAAATTTCTTTATCCATTGGAAAATATATTGAATGTTTATGTTTATTGATACCCCTGTATCATGTAATTGAGACTGTAATATTACGAAAGTTTTTCAGTCAAATAAAATCTTCTTATCCCCAAACAGCGTTGGATGACTGAATTTACGGATAAAATTTTTTATTGTAATTTTATTCTGTGTTTAAATTATAAAAAATGGATTTTCTTCAGGACCATTACCTTGTAAAAAATGAATTACTGCTCATCCTTATTTCCGTCATACTGGGGCTGTTTATTGGTGCTGAGCGGGAGTACCGTAATAAGTCTGCAGGGCTGAGGACTTTTATTCTCGTTTGTTTTGGCGCCTGTCTGTTTACAATCCTTTCCATCAAAATAGGTGTGGAGAATCCGGACCGTCTTGCAGCCAATATTATTACCGGGATCGGTTTTTTGGGAGCGGGAGTGATTTTTAAAGGAGACAATAAAATTGAAGGAATCACCACTGCAACTACCATCTGGGCAACCGCTTCAATAGGAATGGCTGTAGGCTCAGGCTATGTATACTTTTCCCTGCTGGGAACCGCTTTGGTGCTTATTGTTTTAAGCGCTTTAACGTATCTTCAGAATTTTATAGACAACTATAATAAAGTAAGGGAATACAGAATTACGATTATCAGTTCGGGAGATATCAGATATTGTGAGAATATCTTCAAAGAACACCATTTAAAATATCTGATGATTAAGCAGCTGTACTCTCAGGGAAGTCTTACTGTTGTCTGGCGGCTGACGGGTAAGAATACTCATCATGAAGAAGTCATCAGACGGCTTGTAGATGACCCGAAAATTACAGCTTATCAGTTTTAAACAGATGATCCCAATCTGTTACATTTAACTTTACTGCAAAAAAATAAAGGCCGAAGCCTTTATTTCCTATTTTTTCTTGAATACATACAGATCCTTGTTGGGACCGGTGATTTCTTTTCCGTCCATATCCAGTTGGATCAGCATGCCTTCACCTACTTTGTATTTGTAATTGGCAGTTTTACCTTTTAAAGTAATAATACTTCCTGTAGCATCCCAGGTAAAAGATCCTTTGTCTTCATTTTTTGATTTTCTGTCGATATACTCTTCAGTAATGCTGAAGGTTTTATCATTGTTTAATGTCAGTGAAGTCTTGATTCCCGGGCAGTCGGCGCAAGGAACTGTAGCTTCATAAGTACCGTTCCAGTCTAATGCATTTTCAGAAGTATCCCCCTGTGCACTCGTTACTGCCTGTGTACTGTCAGTTGCAGTGGGTTGCGCAGTAGCGGTAGAATCTGCTACAACATCTGCCGGCTCACCTACCTGTCCGTCTTTTTTGTCTTTTGTACAGGAAGCAAGGAATAAGGCAGCTCCAATTCCAAGGATAAGCATTTTGTTTTTCATCATAATAAATAATTTAAGGATGTTTTTATTAAGTACCTAGCAATACGCAAAAATCGAGCCAGAGGGTGGGGGAGTAATGAGTAATGAGTGGCGGATTTCGGGTTACTACTTATAGGGCTCCGGTTTTAATTCAGATCTCTTTTCATCAGTTGGGCAAAAAAATCCCCATCAGTAACTTTTCCACCCGTTTTATGAAGTCTATTCCTATTTTTCTTCGTAAATTGGGGCAAAATTTTGATTATGACAAAAAAGATACTTTTATCTGTATTTCTTTTGCCAGCTGCAATGGCATTTGCACAACAATATGGAGGAATGTGGATTCCTACAGAGCTGAATGAAAAGGAAATGAAGGATTTGGGAATGAAGATTTCCGCTAAAGATATTTTCAACCCTCAAAAACCAAGCATAAAGGATGCGGTAGTACAGTTTAACGGTGGATGTACCGCAGAGATCATCTCTCCTAAAGGATTGCTGCTGACCAATCACCACTGTGGATATGGCCAGATTCAGGCACACTCTACAGTACAGAATGACCTTCTGTCTAATGGTTTCTGGGCTAAAAATATGCAGGGAGAACTTCCTAATCCGGGAGTAAAAGTAGATTTTATCGTAGATATAAAAGAAGTAACAGATCAGATTTTAGAAGGAACGGATAACCTTACGGAGCCTGAGCTTACTAAAAAGATCAATAACAATATCGAGGTTTATAAAAACTCTCAGAAAATAGAATCTTACCAGTCAATCATGGTAAAACCTATGTACTATGGAAACAAGTACTATGCTTACACGATCGAAACTTATAAAGATATCCGTCTTGTAGGGGCACCGCCTCAAAGCATCGGGAAATTCGGTAGCGATACAGATAACTGGGTTTGGCCAAGACATACGGGAGATTTCTCAATGTTCAGAATCTATGCAGATAAAAACAACAGACCTGCAGAGTACTCAAAAGATAATGTGCCTTACGTTCCAAAGCACTACCTTCCGGTTTCTATCAAAGATAAGAATGAAAATGACTTTACATTTGTATTCGGATTCCCTGGAAGAACCACGGAATATCTTCCGGCAATAGCAGTAGAAAAGATCATGAAAGAAATTGATCCTGCCAGAATTGCCGTACGTGATGTTGCTTTGAAAACTCTGGACGAAAAAATGCGTGTGGATAATGAGACACGTATCAAATATGCTTCAAAATATGCCTCAGTAGCCAATTACTGGAAAAAATGGATCGGCGAAGTGGAAGGATTGAAAAAATCCAATGCTGTTGAGAAAAAAGTAATGTATGAAGGATCCCTGGTAGCTAAAAATCCTGAGATCAAAACAACTTTGGATCAGCTGAACAAATACTACAACGAGCAGGCTCCTTATGCTTTAAACAATGCATATTATACCGAAGTGGTAAGAAATGCAGAGACTTTGAAGCTGGCAGGTGATTATTATGATTTTGTAGCAGCTGTGGAAGCAGGCAGAATGGATGAAAAGGAGCTTGGCAAATTAAAAACAAAGTTAACCTCATTCTATAAAGATTACAGTGCAGAGCTTGATGCAAAGGTAACAGCTAAGTTATTGGCTTTATATGTGAATAAAACTGCACCACAGTTTTTACCGGCAGGTTTCGGTAAATACAAAGATGAGGCTGCCAATATGCCTTTGATGGAGGATATGTCTAAGAACTCTATCATTACAGGAAGAACTGCTGTAAACGGAGCTGCTTTGAATGCTGATATTGATAAAGCTTTTTCCAATCAGGATAAGTTGATCAAAACCTTGAAAAAAGATCCTGTGTATCAGCTGTACGTTTCTATGAAAGAAGGATATATGAAAACTGCTGATCCGCAATACACTGCTCTTCAGACCAAAATTGATGCTTTGCAGAAAAAATTTATGGCACAGCAGATGGCAACTGATAAAGACAGAAAATTCTTCCCGGATGCCAATTCTACCCTTCGTGTAACCTATGGAAAAGTGAAAGGTTCTACACCGAGAGACGCTGTTTCTTACGGTTACCAGACCCACCTGGCAGGAGTAATGGAGAAATATGTTCCTGGAGATTACGAATTTGATGTTCCTAAAAAGCTGATCGATCTTTATAACAAAAAAGATTTCGGAATCTATAAAGATAAAACGGGAGATGTTCCGGTAGGATTTACTGCTACCAACCACACTACAGGAGGGAACTCGGGAAGTCCGGCTCTTGATGCCAACGGAAACCTGGTAGGTCTTAACTTCGACAGACAGTGGGAAGGTACAATGAGTGATATCAATTACGACCCCCGTTTCAGCAGAAACATCATGGTAGATACAAAATACATCCTTTTCATCGTTGAAAAATTTGCCGATTCCAAATGGCTTGTAGATGAAATGAAAGTGATAAAATAATTTATAAAAGTTATACCTTTAAGAATCTATTTGAATTGAGTTTTGAATAGATTCTTTTTTATTTTTAAGAGATGAAAGATAGGATCATCAACGTATTGACCGCCTTTGAAACAGATAATATCGGGAAATCTTTTCCGTTGGAGTATTGCCTGCCACTTTATCACTCGGTTTCGGATCAGGAGCTGCCCCATATCAGGCATGTGATCCGGTATAAAAATACCAGGCAGTTTGAAGATGATCTTGATTATATTTCGAAATACTTTCAGTTTGTAGACTGGCAGGAGTTTAAAGACTTTACTTCCGGAAACTTCAGATCAGGAAAAAAAATAGCTTTGCTCACTTTTGATGACGGCTTCAGGGAATTTTATGATACGGTAGCGCCTATATTGGAGCGTAAAGGAATTTATGCCTGCAACTTTATAAATCCCGCTTTTATTGACAATAAAGACATGATGTTCAGGTGTAAAGCCAGCCTGCTTATTGATCTTCTGGAGAAAAAGAGCATCGTAAATCCCGAAATAGCTCATATTCTGTCTCTTCAGAATAATAGTTCGGCAGAAGCTATTCGACAAAGGATTTTAAAGGTTACTTATCAGGAAAAACATATTTTGGATCTTCTTGCTGAAAAACTTGAATTTGATTTTAAAGCTTATTCGAGAGAATTCAGACCTTATTTAAGTACTGAAGAATTAAAAATACTTACGGATAAAGGATTCGGGATCGCATCCCATAGCTGGGATCATCCGAAATACGGGGAGCTTTCTCTGAAAGAACAGATGGAAACTACCCATCAGACTTTTGTGTATTTAAAAGAAAATGGATTCCTGTATGAAACCTTTGCCTTTCCGTTCACTGATTTCCAGGTAAAACAGGATTTCTTCGAAGAACTTTTTAAAAATAAAGAAATCTATTGTAGTTTTGGATGTGCCGGGGTAAAGCTGGACAGTGTAAGGAAAAATTTCCAGAGAATACCAATGGAAATGGGGGAGACTGGTGAAACCATACTGAAAAAAGAAATCGCCTACTTCAGACTGAAAAAACTGATGAATAAAAATACCATTATAAGAAAATGATACAGCTGAAAACATTCAACAGGAAAGAACTGGAAGACTTTGTGCTGTCCGGTGCTTTTCAGCAGTACGATTTTCTTCCGGTTACAAAACACCGTGCCTTATCCCAGATCAGAAATCCAAAGGCATCAGATGAAGATACACTCCTTATTCTTGCCTTCTCTGAAGATAAACTGGCAGGCTATGTAGGATGCTTCCCGGACTGTTTTAATGTAAATGGTAAAAAGATCAGCTACGCATGGCTCAGTACTTTATATGTAAACCCTGCGTTCAGAAAAGAAAGGCCTGCCAAAAAATTGCTGAAGAAAGTTTTTGAAGATTACGAAGGGAGAATTGCCATCACGGAATTTACCAGAGAAGCAGAAGCCCTTTATAATATTATGGGTGTTTTTGATTATGCCTTTCCGAAAGAAGGAAAACGGTATTACTTCAGGACCGATGCTGCAAAAATGATCCCTGAGAAAAAACCGGGCACAGAAAAACTGAAACCTCTTTTCAATTTGATGGATGCAGCAGCCAACTCTTTAATTTCAATTAAAAATATTACAACAGAAAAACCGGATTTTCATTATGAAATTCTTGACCGTATTGATCCGGAAAGTGTTGATTTTATAGCTGAATTCCCTGGTCAGCGTGATGCAGAAGCCATCAACACGTTCATAGACAATCCGTGGGTTCTGGAAGGGACAAAAGACAACAGATATCTTTTCTCGAGTTTTGCTGAGGTCTTTCAGTACTTTTGGGTAAAGATTTACGATGAAAATAACAAGCTTGATACATGCTTATTATTACAGCTTCGTGACGGATATCTTAAAATTCCCTACCTTTTTTCAAATTCTGAACCGGATAAAGCAGTCCGTTTTTTAAATTACTTCATTGTTACAAATAAGGTGAAAGCTTTCACCAGCTATCAGACCGGGCTTAATAATGCTATAGAAAAATCCAAAGCGTTCCCTGAAATCTATAAACGTGATTTTAAAAGAGAATACCTTTTTCACAGGCAGCTGTTACAAAGCCTGCCGGAGAATTTTGATCCCCGGTACCAGGATGGTGACGGAGATTGCATGATGACATAAACTTATAAAAAAACGCCTGAACTGATCAGGCGTTTTTTATTCTAGTGTCCGAAAATATCTTTCAGATCTACTTCTTTGAAGGTTCCCATTTTTTGGACCGCTTCCATATTCAGATTTTCTTTCTTTCCGATAATGGCCGTATTGAACCGGACGGATTTGATTTCCGTTTCATAAAATTGTCTGATATCTTCAAACGTCAGCTTCTGGATCTGTTCATAAATATCTTTTCTGAAATCGTGGTAGATATTCAGTTTCTTTAATCGTAAAGTATTGAAGAATATATTATTTCTGGTAACTCTGGTGGAAGCGATCTGTTTCAGAGCAGCATTTCTGGCATTCTCAAACTGAATGGTCACTTCCGGAAGCTCGTTCATCAGCTCATTCAGAGTATCCACGGCAATCATCAGCTTGTCGGGCTGCGTCCCAATGTAGGTGGTGATATAGTCAGGATGCTTCAGTTCCGCATTGGCTGCATAAGAAACATAAGCGGAGTAGGCAAGGCTCTTACTTTCACGCATTTCCTGAAAGACAATCGAAGACAATCCTCTGCCGAAATATTCATTAAAGACGTTGATCATTCCAAAATGCTGGGGATTCACCTCGTTTCCTTTTCCTATCTTACTCATTTCCATCTGAACCATATCGTAAGTGGTAAAATAAACATGGCCTCCCGTAGCCGGCTCAGGATATTGTTTAGGTTCAGGAATACTGAGGCTTTCCGTTTCGATATACTGACCGATGTAACCTTTAAAATTTTCAAAATCTTTTCCATAGAAAAATACCTGATAAGGGTATTTGAAAAGCCTTTTCATTCTGTCGGTAAAAACTTCAGGCTGGCTGCTTTCAAGCTCTTCTTTGGAAATCACGTCCGTAAAACGTGAGGTACTGCCCAATTTTGTATAATTAGTCAGGGCAGTCATGATGCGGTTTTTATCTTTTTTCATGGCCTGACGGTTCTCCAGGACAGTTCCTACAAACTGGTTGTAGATGTTCTGATCCGGCTGTACAGCGTGCATCCAGTGTTGCAGAAGAGCAATTCCTTTCTCTATGTTTTCTTCCAGCCCGCTCAGGGAAATCAGCAGCTGGTCATTGCTGGTTTTAAAATCATTGCTGATCCCGATTTTAAAGAATTCCTTTTTCAGATCCTCAGGAGAAAGACTGTCTGTGCCAAGATATTGTAACAGTTGGGTAGATATTCCTAAATCCCTGTCATGATCACTTCCGAAAGGGAAAATAAAATGTACCTGCGCAATATCGTTGTACTTGTTTCTTACAAAACTTAGCTTCTTTCCTTTAATTTCATCAGTTGTGATTTCCTTCTGATAGTCGATGAATTCAGGCTTTATATCTTCAGTGACATCCGATAAAATCTCCTTTAAAAACTCAGACTGGGCATCACGGTTGATCTTTACAGGAGTAATACCAGGATTTTCAACCCGTAGAAGCCTGTCATTGATTCCTTTTTCCTTATTAACGACAACATAATTGTCTTTGAAAAAAGTATTGGCAAAATGGATGATATCTTCCTTAGTAAAGCTGGCATACTCATCCATTTCATTCAGTTCCTCTTCCCAGGTTCTTCCTTTTATATAAGAATCATAAAGAGTTGTAGCCAGTCCCTCTGCTGTTTCCAGGCCTTTCATTCTCTGAAGTTTAAAATCATTGATGATCGCAGGAAGCATCCAGTCCGGGAAATCCCCTTTTTTGATCAGTTCAATCTCTTCCAGAACCATCTGCTTTGCTTCTTCCAGGGTTTGAGTTTCCTTAGGAACAGCAACAATAGAAAAATAACCGTACTGTTTAAGCCCTACAGAAAAAGCCTGTGCCCAAAGCATTTTTTGAGTCTGGTTAATATGAAGGTCTAATAAACCGGCTTCTCCTCTGTTACTGAGGATATTGGCAACCACGTCAGCCAGCATAGCTTCTTTTGTACCGTAGCTATCTGTTCTCCATGCCAGCTGAACCCGTGGAGTGGTAGGACTTTTTACCGTTCTTTCTACAATTTCTGTAATAGGCTTTTCTATAACAGGCGTCTTTTTGGGAAGCTCTTTATAAGGTAACACTCCAAAATACTGATCTACGAGCTGAATAGTCTCTTCAAAATCAAGATCCCCAACAAGAACCATTGCATAATTATTAGGAACATAATATTCATCAAAATATTTATGGATAGCCTTCATGGAAGGATTTTTCAAATGTTCCGGCTTCCCGAGGGTTGTTTGCTGGCCGTTAGGATGGGTTGGGAAAAGCGCATCCATCAGTTCGTAGCTTACAAGTCGGGTATCATTATCCTGTGCCCTGTTGAATTCCTCATAAACAGACTCCAGTTCCGTATGGAAAAGCCGGAGGGTCATTTCGGAGAATCTTTCTTTCTCTATTTTCAGCCATTTTTCAAGCTCATTGTTCGGGATATTATTTTTATATACCGTTTCGTCAAACCAGGTGTGGGCATTGGTTCCGGTAGCTCCCAGGGAAGAGATGGCCTTGTCATATTCATTGGCGATGGCATATTGGCTGGCTTCCTGGGATACTTCATCGATCTTTTTATAGATGGCCTTTTTCTTTTCAGGATCCTGTTCCGCTTTATGATCTTCGTAGAGGGCAGAAATCTGGTCCAGAAGTTCTTTTTCCTTTTCCCAGTTTTGAGTTCCGATCCTGGAAGTTCCTTTAAACATCATGTGTTCCAGGTAATGGGCTAATCCTGTATTGTCGGCCGGATCATTATTGCTTCCCGTTCTTACCGGAATAAAAGTCTGAATTCTGGGTGCGTCAAAATTTTGGGCAAGGAAAACCTTAAGCCCGTTTTTTAAAGTATAAATTCTGACTCTGTTCTCATCGTGGGTTATGGTGATATATTCGTAATTGTTGGGGTCAGTGTGAACTGTTTCTTTATATTTTCTGTCAATCATATAGTAAACTCATTTCATTCCATAACATCCGGAATGTGTTACAAATGTAAGCAATCAAAAAAATGTTTTCTGCTTTTTTATAACGATTACGTCTGTTATGATGATTGGAAAAACAATAAAAGTCCTGTATTAAGGACTATCCTGCAGTATTTATTTTTTATGATTTTTTTGAGTGGTACGAAAATAAAAAATTTTGTTTTCAGGAGCTTCATCCTGCTATCCACTCATACTCCTCACGCCTTTGGCTTCCAGGCATCAATCCGGCAGCTTTCCAGCCTATGCTGCGGGGTAACCGTTTCTATCAGGGTTAGGGGAGGAGGTGTTGTAATAAGTAATAAGTAATAAGTAATAAGTAATAAGTAATAAGTAATAAGTAATAAGTAATAAGTAATAAGGCATACAATATTCAATAGGAACGGGCTTTAGCCCGTTCTTATAAAAAAGCTCCCATCCATTGGCTTTAGCCCAAACTTAAAAACACTTAAAAACACTTAAAAACACAAATCACCACACGCAAAGTATATCCACTCCCTTTGTCATGCTGCAGGCATCCCAACCCAGTTTTCACATAACCAAAAACTAATATAATATAAATAGAACTTCCGCAGCTATCTCTCATTACCCATCTTATATATACTCCAACCCCCTTTCAGTCCCTTATTTTCCCTCCAACTCTCTCCCTCTCTCACCCTCCCACCCCTTCCTCAAACATTTGTTTAAAATTTTTCTACCTCCCTGTCAGCCGTTTAGCGAAAAAACCTACCGGAATATGAAATTTATGTTAAATAAACTTGTTTTGCTTTATTATAAGTTGTTATCTTTGCCCCACTGAAAAACGAAAGACATTCAGTAAGCGCAGAAGAGCTTTTAGATAAGCAGAAACGATATACTTTTCAAGAGAGACAGGCGAAAAAAAAACTTTTAATTTTTATCAGATAAAAGTTGCGGGTTAAAATAAAGTTTGTATCTTTGCAGTCCCAATTAAGGGAGCGCAGGAGAGTAGAAAGATTGAGGTTTGGGAAGGAATTAAGGTTACTTAAAAAACTTTAAAATTTTCTTCAGAAACATTTGGTCAAATCAAAATAAAGTTTTACTTTTGCACTCGCAAATACGGAGCGACACTGACAGAAAAGATTGCTACGTTAAAAAGCGGAAGATATAAAGATCATTGACATACAATATAACAACCAAGTAAGGAAAAACTAAAGCGTTAAAAACTTTGAGTGAGTCAGACAAACATACAATGGAGAGTTTGATCCTGGCTCAGGATGAACGCTAGCGGGAG
>NZ_MAYG01000024.1 GCF_001684965.1 Chryseobacterium arthrosphaerae
GTCTTTCGGTGAGCGGGTTTCTCGCCCGCTTTATCGTTACTTATGCCTACATTTTCTTTTCTATACGCTCCACAATACCTCACAGTACTGCTTCTAAGCAAATAGAATGCTCTCCTACCAGATGTATCCGAAAATACAAATCCATAGCTTCGGTAATATGTTTATGCCCGATTATTATCCATGCCGGACCGCTCGACTAGTGAGCTGTTACGCACTCTTTAAATGAATGGCTGCTTCCAAGCCAACATCCTAGCT
>NZ_MAYG01000025.1 GCF_001684965.1 Chryseobacterium arthrosphaerae
CCCCCCCCCCCCCCCCCCCCCCCCCCCCCCCCCCCCCCCCCCCCCCCCCCCCCCCCCCCCCCCCCCCCCCCCCCCCCCCCCCCCCCCCCCCCCCCCCCCCCCCCCCCCCCCCCCCCCCCCCCCCCCCACCCCCCCCCCCCCCCCCCCCCCCCCCCCCCCCCCCCCCCCCCCCCCCCCCCCCCCCCCCCCCCCCCCCCCCCCCCCCCCCCCCCCCCCCCCCCCCCCCCCCCCCCCCCCCCCCCCCCCCCCCCCCCC
>NZ_MAYG01000026.1 GCF_001684965.1 Chryseobacterium arthrosphaerae
TCTGGGGTACCTGAAGTCGGTGACCGTAACAGGAGCTGCCTAGGGTAAAACAGGTAACTAGGGCTAAGTCGTAACAAGGTAGCCGTACCGGAAGGTGCGGCTGGAACATCTCATTTTAGAGCGTCTTAAGACGTTAAACAAAATCAGTATCGTAAGATACATTATACTTACTTAAAGCATAGCTTTAGTTTTTTGTTTGGTTGATATATTACAAATACAAAACCCACTAGAAATTAGTAAACGGGAAGAGAAAA
>NZ_MAYG01000027.1 GCF_001684965.1 Chryseobacterium arthrosphaerae
TTTTCTCTTCCCGTTTACTAATTTCTAGTGGGTTTTGTATTTGTAATATATCAACCAAACAAAAAACTAAAGCTATGCTTTAAGTAAGTATAATGTATCTTACGATACTGATTTTGTTTAACGTCTTTAAGACGCTCTAAAATGAGATGTTCCAGCCGCACCTTCCGGTACGGCTACCTTGTTACGACTTAGCCCTAGTTACCTGTTTTACCCTAGGCAGCTCCTGTTACGGTCACCGACTTCAGGTACCCCA
>NZ_MAYG01000028.1 GCF_001684965.1 Chryseobacterium arthrosphaerae
TTCTCTTCCCGTTTACTAATTTCTAGTGGGTTTTGTATTTGTAATATATCAACCAAACAAAAAACTAAAGCTATGCTTTAAGTAAGTATAATGTATCTTACGATACTGATTTTGTTTAACGTCTTAAAGACGCTCTAAAATGAGATGTTCCAGCCGCACCTTCCGGTACGGCTACCTTGTTACGACTTAGCCCTAGTTACCTGTTTTACCCTAGGCAGCTCCTGTTACGGTCACCGACTTCAGGTACCCCAGA
>NZ_MAYG01000029.1 GCF_001684965.1 Chryseobacterium arthrosphaerae
GGTGAGCGGGTTTCTCGCCCGCTTTATCGTTACTTATGCCTACATTTTCTTTTCTATACGCTCCACAATACCTCACAGTACTGCTTCTAAGCAAATAGAATGCTCTCCTACCAGATGTATTCGAAAAATACAAATCCATAGCTTCGGTAATATGTTTATGCCCGATTATTATCCATGCCGGACCGCTCGACTAGTGAGCTGTTACGCACTCTTTAAATGAATGGCTGCTTCCAAGCCAACATCCTAGCTGT
>NZ_MAYG01000030.1 GCF_001684965.1 Chryseobacterium arthrosphaerae
GGTTACTTAAAAAACTTTAAAATTTTCTTCAGAAACATTTGGTCAAATCAAAATAAAGTTTTACTTTTGCACTCGCAAATACGGAGCGACACTGACAGAAAAGATTGCTACGTTAAAAAGCGGAAGACATAAAGATCATTGACATACAATATAACAACCAAGTAAGGAAAAACTAAAGCGTTAAAAACTTTGAGTGAGTCAGACAAACATACAATGGAGAGTTTGATCCTGGCTCAGGATGAACGCTAGCG